>JANMZU010000743.1:0-3705 GCA_031383585.1 Betaproteobacteria bacterium | reverse complement strand
CGATCTTGGCGAATAGTTTTACCTTCGCACCAACGGCCGGCCACTCAGCACTGGTGAGACGCGGATCGCAGGCCGCGCGACGCAGTCGCATGAGTTCGGCCAGCACTTTGAAACGGGCGGTCGGCGCACCACCTGCCTGCTGCGCGGTGTCGAGTGCCCGGCGGCGCAGCAATTCGTAGTGAGAGCGCTCCTCTGCATCCAACTCGGCGTGAAGAATGATCTCGGTGCGCTCCGGCAGGTCGGTAAGCACTTGCGCCTTGGTCCGGCGCAGCAGGAACGGCGCAATCAAGCGCTTCAATCGGCGCAGTGTGGATTCCGCCACCGGGATGCCACTGCCTTGCTCTTTGGCAATCGGGCTGACAAAGCGTTGACCAAATTGCTCGCTGCTGCCAAGCAGGCCGGGGTTGAGGAAGCGCATGATCGACCACAGCTCCTCGAGCCGGTTCTCGACCGGCGTGCCGGAGAGCGCAATCCGAAAATTTGCCTGCAGTGAAAACACCGCCTGGCTGCGCAGGGCTGCTGCATTTTTGATCGCCTGCGCTTCGTCGAGCACGACTGTGGTCCACGTCTTCGCGGAGAAATCCGCTTGGGCAATTTGCACCAGCGAATAGGTGGCCAGCACGACGTCACCCGGCCCGGCAGCGGCGATGATGGAGCGACGCGCATCTTCATCGGCGGATTGTCCATAAGCACTCACGCGCAGGTCGGGGGCAAAACGTGACGCTTCGTCCATCCAGTTGCCGATCAGCGATGTCGGCGCAATCACCAAGGTCGGGCCACCGGCGCTACGGTCAAGCAGCACGGCAAGGGTCTGCACGGTTTTACCGAGGCCCATATCGTCGGCCAGACAGGCACCAAAGCCAGCGGCGCCCAAACGCTGCAGCCATTGCACACCAGTGGCCTGATAATCGCGAAGCGTGGCTTGCAGCGCGGCCGGCACGACCGGTGTGCTGTCGAAGGCGCGACGCAGTGCGGCCATGCGCACCGCGACTGCCTTATCTGGCTCGGTCGCCCAATCGCCCAACTCTTCGGCGAGCCAGAGCGCGCCCGCCTGGCTCAATTCCAGCTCATCGGTTTTGGATCGCTTACCCGAACCCGACGCGCCACCACGGCTCACCAGTGCGGCCAGATCATCAAGCTGGCGGCGTAGTTGCGTCGTCAATGCCATGTAACGATCCGGTGCCAGCTGGATAAACCTTGAATGACCGTTACCTAACAGCGGCAGCAGTTCCGCAAGCCGCATCACCTGATTTTCATCAATCTGTATTGCCGCATCGACCGCGAACCAATTCTGCCGCGACTGCAACACCAGCTTGACTTGTTTGGCCGTGACCGGCCGCACAGTCACGGCCTTGCCCTTGGGCCAATCCAACGCAGCCAACTGCGGCAAGGTAGACAGCACTTCGAGCAGCGCCAGGCTCGACTGGGGATCGCGGGTGAGGATTTGATCGTGCTCTTCCTCCCAAGCGATGCCGCCATCGTCGATTGCCTGTACTACCGCAGCGGCGAGCGCAGTTTCGTTGGCCAGATCGCGTTCGACACCGACGGTTTCATCATTGAGCTTCATGACCACGCGCGAACGCCCCGCACCAGCGATCAAGCGCATGCCCGCACCGGCAGCAGCAGGTGCAACATCGGTTTCACTCGCGCCAAACGGCGCCACCACCAGGCGTAATGCGAGACCCGTACTATGCGGCGTAATCTCGGCGCGCAGCCGATCCGGCGTGGGAAGCATGCGAGCGGCTTCAGTCAGCTCGGCTTCGCTATGCAATTCGAAATGCGCAGCCAGCACCTTCATTGCTGCCGCCATCTCGGCGTGCGCCTCCAGCGGAACGTTCAGGCCGTCACTGACAATTTGTGCAACGCGCATATGTGCGGCTGTGAAGCGCACCAACCGCGCCTGCTCGGGGCCGTCGATGACGATGCATTGCAATCGCCCGCGCTCTTTCTGGCGGCGCTCCGTATCAGTCAGGTAGTACCTGGAGTAGAGCTCGTCGTCATCCGCGTCTCCTGCGTGGCCACGCTGCTTGTTTGACGCAGACTGTGCGGCGACGGCTGGTGGCACCGGTCGCAACACGAACTTCCACAGACCGGTCTTCTTGTCGGCCAAAACCTCAAGCTGCGGATTACCGGCGCTAATCTGCACGAGGTGTTCCAGCTTGCCGTTAATCACAATACGTGGATGCCCGATCAGCGCTGGCGCTGCGTTCGCGGGGGACAGTTCAAGTTGTGAGGTATACGGCATCTCTTGAACATGTCGCACCAAATTTGCGTCCAGGCTATCAAGTTTTTCGCTTTTGGCAAGCGTTGCCAGACTTGCAACGGTAGCCTTATTCCAGCCGTCGCCGCGCGCGTTGCGCTTTTGCTGCATCGGCACAATGGAAACAATTTCACCGCTCTTGCTGATTTCGACATTCCAAAGCAAACGGCTGGCCTCGCCGACCATCGCACTGCGTTTTTGGCCACCGCTGGTAGCGTTTGCATGCTCTAGCGCGGTAATGGATGCCAGGGACTCCCGCCAAGCGGCCACCGGCTCGCCGACAAAGAAACCCGGCAGCGGTGCTTGTCCCTTGGCGAGGTTCACGCAGCTCTGCAACTGGTCTGCGAGGTAGCCAAATTCGCTCGACCGCAAGCGTGCTATCCATTGCGTGATCTCGCCGATCTCCTTGCCATTGAACGCCGGTTTGCGGACCCACGTACGTAGCAGGCAATTTTGCAGGTCCCAAAGATTGAGGTTAGGTCTATTTAAATGGCCGTAACCCAAAAACCGGTAGTCGGCTGGCGCGTCACCGACGCGCATATTGATTGTGCTGCTCCACATCCCCCAGGTGCCATCGACGACAGCGCTGCGCTTGCCCTGTTCAGTAAGGCAGAATTTGCGTGCTTTGTTTAGCATTTCCGGGCCACCTTGCGCGATCAAACTCAGCGGATATAACCAGGCAATGTTGGGTGGCACCAAATTCTTGCGGCGCGCAGTAATTTCCTGCAACGGTTTGAACACCATTTCAAACGCAGTCGACGCTTCCTGCCACTGTGACCGGCTCGCAGCTATCGCCGCCCGCAGTGAATTGGAAAATGGCGAGTAGTCGCCAGCCAGCAATGCTTCGGCTGCATCTGCCCTGCCTTGCAATATCAGGCTTTCCACCACCCGATAGCGAATCGTGTCGGGCAAACTGCGCGGCGCTGCTTGCAAGCGTTCTGCTGCCCATGCCAAATAAGGAACAGCAAATCCGCTGAATCTCATACCATACTGCGACAGCATATCGTCCAGCAACACATCTCGAATCGGCAGCTGCACCAGCTCCCAGGTGCGCGCATCGAACGGCGCCCGCAGCACACTGGTCAGGGCATCATCGACAAATCGATTGGTGTTACGGGCAATGTATTTGTTCCATTCCTCCACCGTGCCCGCATATAGCAGCAGCCGCACGATGGTCGCTGCCTGTGGACCTGTGTGCATATAGCCGCCGCCCCAACGCGGCTCCGTCTGAAAATTCTCTGCCAAAAATACCGCGCTACGCCATTGACTGATGCGCGGATCGAGCAATACCTTCGCGCCATATTCGATTGACGCAACCTGCGTCAACGCAACGCCTGAGTCTGACCGGGTGATGTGGCCTTCCGTGGAAAGGTAGTCCAACGCTACCTGCAACTCATTCATGTTGATGTGCGCGCCTCGGGCTTGCCGAAAATCCAGCAGTTGCA
>JANMZU010000733.1:0-4929 GCA_031383585.1 Betaproteobacteria bacterium | reverse complement strand
AACGGCTCGTTACACGCGTGCACCGCCACTGATCATTCGCTCTCACTTTCTGGGCAACCAGCAAAGGTCAGGAATCGTGTAGCTGCAGGATTGGGGATGTTGGTCAGACAGGCAAGATTCAATGGTGCCGCAAGTTGCATAGCCTCTTTGGGTTGAAAAAAAGCGACATCTTGTGCGTGTATGCTACGCATCGACTCGGGCACAGCAGAAACACCCACGCCGGCGGCGACAAGCGCGACATTTGACAACATGTTTTCGACCTCGGCAACGATGCGCGGAATGAATCCGGCCCGGTGACACGCGGCAACCAGGTCTGCGTACATGCCTGCGGCGCCGTGCCGCCGCGTCAGGATGAAGGGTTCGCCCCTCAGCGCCCTGAGGGAAAGTGTTGCGAGCGTGGCACTTTTGCGCTTGTATGCCGCTGCCGAAAGTGGATGGACTGCAGGCAGCGCCAATAGCATTTGCTCTTTCAGCAATAAGTGAAAACTGACGCCATCCGGTCGGGCCACGGGCGTGCGCAATATGCCCACGTCCAGCACGCCTCGGGACACCGAATCGATCAAGGTCGCAGCACTGCCTTCCTGAAACTCAAGCTCAATATCCGGATACACCTGCCTGAACCCACTGATCAAGCGAGGGGCTAACTGGTGGGTGATGGTCGAGGTGGTGAATCCGAGTGAAAGCTTGCCAGTTCTGCCGTGCGCGGCGCTGTTAGCGCGCTGACGCGCGCGTTCGACACTTGCCAGGATGGCGCGCGCTTCGTTGAAGAACACCTTGCCGCCGACTGTCAGCTCGACCCCTTTCGGTATGCGCCGGAATAGCTTGAATCCGATTTCGTGCTCGAGTGCCTTTATCTGCAGACTCAACGGTGGTTGCTGAATGCCAAGACGCTCGGCGGCGCGCGTAAAAGTCTTGGCCTCGGCGACCGCGATGAAGTAGCGCATGTGTCGCAGTTCCATTCTGTATTTCCCCAGCTATATATATTTATAAAGTATAGAAAGTGCAGTTTAAATATATTTTACAACTAGTACAGCCGTTGATAGTCTCTTCCATCGGCGCACCTGCGCACGCGGAATAGCGGTGCGCCGGGATAACCGAAAACCGACCAGCACAAACAAAAAATTGGCGGCCATGGCTTCCACGCCACGAGCCATCACATTGACACCAGCATTCGAGGAGAACCGCTCTTGAACAAGAAACTCATCGCATTGGCAATTGCTACCGCCACAGTTGCGCCGACCGCTCTTGCACAAACCGCCAATCCTGTGACGCTTTATGGCCGCATTTGGGTAATGGCCAATAGCGTCAAGGCAGACGGAGGTACGACACCGCTGTCGACCCGTACCACACTAAGCGATGAATCATCCTACATAGGCTTTCGTGCGGTGGAGGATTTGGGCGGTGGTCTGAAGGCGGCTTTCCAACTCGAGTCAGCCGCACCGCCGGACTCTGGCGGCGGCACATTCGGCAGCCGCAACAGTGGCGTGTTCCTGACCGGCAATTTCGGCACCGTCTTCCTGGGAAGGTGGGACAGCCCGTTCAAGCTATCCGCCCTTTTCGTCGATCCGGCTTCGCAGAATACGATTGCCAACCAGCTCTCGGTGATCAACGCGGGCGGTTTCAATCGCCGCGAGAACAACACGATTCAGTACTGGTCGCCGAAGATCGGCGGATTTTCCACGCGCGTGATGTACGGCGCGAATGAAGGCAGGACGGCGACCGCGAATCCGTCAAACGTCAGCGTAAGTCTTGACTACGTCAGCGGCGGATTCAGGATCAATTACGCAAATGAAAAGCACAAGGATCAGCGCGTCAACACGATTACGGCCGGCGTCACCGAGAAGGGACAAAACCTCGCGGGTGAGTTTGAAGTCGGTTCCTTCACGATCGGTTTGTTGACCCAGAAATTCGAGTCGACCGGCCGCACCGACCGCAAGGCCTATCAGGCAGCACTCACCTACACGGCGGGCAAAAACCGGTTTTTTGTGAATTTCGGCAAGAACAAGGACGGCGCCATCTCAACCGCCGCCCAGCCTGAAAGCAAGCTTGCGGCGATAGGCTACAACTACAGCTTCTCGAAGCGAACGACGTTCATGATGCGCTATGCCGAGGTCAAGAACAACGCAGCATCCAACGCAACACTCAGCGGCTCGGAACTGCCGACACTTTCACTCGGTGGTGATCCGAAGGGTTTTGGCGCGGGTCTGCGCCACACATTTTGATCGAATTTGAAGGTCAGTCTTCCGGTGGGCACCCTCGGGTGCCCCTTTTCTTTGCCTGCAGTCGTATTGGCGCGAGACGCTTCATCCGGAAGGCGAATTACTTACCTGTCTCTGCCAGCCAAGTGGCGCATTAGCTGGCCTAGTGAAAAACTGGTTGGAACCGCCATTTGCTTAAATACACGGGAAATCCACGATGAAATCAATCACTAAGATACCTTTGCTCCTGGCCATTTCCTTTTTTTCGGCGAGTGCCTGTGCTCAAAAGGGGGCGCCGCGCGATAAGTTTTTCTGGTTGGGCGAAATGAACAAAGCCACCGCGGTCATTAACACCGACGAGGGGTTGCTCGATAAAACCAAGGCACCCAAGATTGCGGCGGGCATTGTCAAAGTGCTTGAGGACGGCGCCAAACCAGGCGCCAAAAGGCCGTTTAGAGTCATCGAGTTTGAACCGCTTATGATCAGTGCGGCGGGCCAGGATGTCACTTTGCTTCACGCGGGACGGTCGAGTCAGGACATGTTCGCCACCTACCGCGCCGCGATCATGCGGGACAACCTGTTGAATCTGGCCGATCAACTCAATAAAGCGTCTGAGTCGCTAGTTAAATTGGCCGAGGAACATGCAAAGACGATCGTGCCCAATTACACCCACGGTGTTGCGGCGCAGCCAAACAGTCTTGGTCATATGTTGCTCGGTCATGCGGCCGGGTTTGAGCGCGACGCGCAGCGCATCCGGCAGGCTTACGCCCGGGTGGATCGCTCTCCTATGGGTACCACGGTACTCAACGGCAGTAGCTGGCCGCTGAATCGCACGCGCATGGCGGAGTGCCTCGGCTTTGCGGCGATTGTCGACAACGCCTACGATGCATCGCAAATATTAGCCGCCGAGTACCCGGTGGAGGTTGCGAGTATTGTGACGAGCCTCGGTTTACACGTCGGCCATTTTGTTAACGATATAACACTCCAATATTCGCAAACCCGGCCATGGATGCTGCTGCAACCACGCGGCATGAATACCCGTTCTTCCAGTGCCATGCCGCAAAAACAAAACCCCGTTCTGTTGAGTGAAACCCGGCGCGATGTTTCATCCGCATTGGCAATGGCGATGGGACCGGTAATGCGCGCGCACAATATCCCCACCGGGATGCCAGACGCAAAGGAGGAAAGCACCAACAGCGAAATGGTGCAAAGTGCGATTCAATTCCTCACGCAATTTGACCGCATTTTGAACTCATTGGCTATTGACCCGGAGCGTGCGTTGGAAGAACTCAATAGCGATTGGACGGCGTCTCAGGAACTGGCGGATGTGTTGATGGCCAAGTACAAAGTGCCATTTCGCGTCGGCCATCACTTCGGCGCCGAAGTGGTGAAGTATGGCAAGGCGAGGAATAGCAAGCCATTGGACTTTCCCTATGTTGAGGCCAAGAGAATTTTCCAAGAGTCCATCAAAGAATACGATTCGACGCTGGTGCTGCCGATGAACGAGCAAGAATTTCGCTCCACCTTGAACCCGGTTGCCATCGTGCAAAATCGCCGCACCGTAGGTGGGCCGCAAATGTCAGAGATGAAGCGGATGCTGGCGTTGGCAAAACAGCAGTTGGCGGATCAAAGCCAATGGATCAACTCGCGGCGAGCTGCGATTGAAAATGCGCGTACCAAATTGGATAAGGATTTTTCCAAATTGTTGACGCCCTGAGCGTCGCGTGTCCACCACAGGCTTCATGCAGTTTGTTGGCGTGGCACTAGACTATGTTTCGTCAAAAGGGCGCGAAAGTCGGACATCGCGTTAGCCAGCCCGCTTTTTGCAAACGGCGAACGAAAGTGGAACTTCAGGAAGCTCTAAACTTGAATCCCAACCGGCGCAAGACACCCCACCAAACCTCCATCGAAAGACTTAACCAATGATGCAACGCCCCTTGTTGAGCCTGATCCAATTTCTGTTACCAGTTGTTTTGCTGCTGTCCCAAACAGCAATTGCGGCCCCACCAAAGCCGCTCGTCAAGGCGCCCCAGGTGGATACGCCCACCCGGGTGTTGTTCGTCGGCAACAGCTACTTGTACTATGGTGATAGCGTACAGAACCATGTGCGCCGCATGGTCTGGGCGGGCGACCCAAGTATGGAAAAGAAGTTGCTAACAAGCACCATCAAGTCAGCCACCATTGGCGGCTCTGAATTGTCGCATCACAATATTGACCATCTCACCAAACCCGGAAACATCGGCGTCAAAGAGCCCTTCCAATTAGTGATTCTTCAGGGGGGTGCGGGTGAACCGCTTTCCGCCGCGAGGCGGGCGCGGTTCAGAGAAAAGGCGATCGAGTTCAACAAGATTATCTCCGCGCGGGGTGGCAAGACCGCCCTCTACATGACTCACGCCTATGTCAGCCCGCATGAGAACGTAAAGCCAGAAAACATCGGGCTAACTGCAGACCTCTATGTCTCCGTCGGAAACGAGATTGGCGCGCTGGTCATTCCAGTGGGCCTCGCATTTGAGGAAGCATACCGGCAAAAGCCTGGCATCAAGTTGCATAAAGAAGATGGAACGCACCCCGAGCTCATCGGCACCTATCTTGCGGCTTGTACCGTCTATGCAAGCGTCTACGGCAAGTCGCCCGTCGGAAACAAGTACGATTACTCCGGGAAAATAGACAGGGATACGGCCACGTTCCTTCAGCAGGTCGCAGCGGACACCGTAAAGAAGTTCTACGAACG
>JANMZU010000665.1:0-4533 GCA_031383585.1 Betaproteobacteria bacterium | reverse complement strand
CAGCGCCTCACCCGCCTTTGCCGCGCCCAGAAACGCGTCGTTGGAAAACCAGAACAACTTGCCACGATTCCCGCCGCCATTTCCCTCTGCGCGCAGCGAAATCGGCACCATGGCGGAGAGGCGCGAGGTATACGTAACTGCTTTGAGCGGAGAAACGATCTGTGGCTCGCTGGACGCGATGCTGTCCGCAGTGCCCCGCATGCAGTCGGGCAACCGAGGGGCATCGCGGCGCGGCATGCCGGCATCGCGAAAAATTTTCTGCATGTCGGACGGCCAGTATTCGATCACCTGCCAATGCGTGCCGGGGCCTTCTTCGCACACTGCCTGTCCGGTGCGGCGGTCTAGCAAAACACGTCGATGCAGATTGGAAATGCGGATGGGTGATTTACCGGGCATGAACCAGCTGGATACGCGTGTAGGGCAAAAGGCATTTGGCAAGTCACCGGTCGCGGCGCATACCTCGATGCGCGTCAATTTGCGCGGCGGCAAGCGTGGATTGGTGTCTTGCGCAAGCAAGCCTTCGTTGCGCAGGCCATCAACGATATTGAAAAACAACGGCGCTGCAGCGGAGATGCCGATGAATGACTGGTTGCTGCTACCGTCGAAATTGCCAACCCAGACGATAAGCACATAGCGGCCAAAGGTACCTGCCGTCCACGCATCGCGAAAACCCCATGAGGTGCCGGTCTTCCAGGCGACCGCTGGTTGTGCGGGCAGGCCGGTGTCGGGGCGCGGGTTGGTTTTGAGCATGTCGAGGGCGACGTAGGCGGCTTCTTCGGAGATCAGGCGGGTGCCTGGTGTTTTCCCCTCCTCCGACCTGACTGCTACCTTCTGCCGCGAGCGGGAGATGGACTTCGTTGCCAACGGTGCTGCGTCATTTGAGTACCTGATCGCCTTGAGCTCACCGCCATTGGCCAGCATCGCATACATGCGCGCGAGCTCTTCCATCGTCACTTCGCCGCCGCCCAGCGTCAGCGCCAGCCCGTAGTGCTTTTCGCTCGCCAGATTGGCCACACCCGAGGTCTTCATCAAATCATACAAACTCGGACGGGTTAGCCGGGCGGCGACCGAGACGGCTGGAATGTTGCGGCTGCGTGTCAGCGCTTCCTGCGCCGTGATTGGCCCCACAAATCGGCCGTCGAAATTCTCCGGGCTGAACGGGCCAAACGCTGTAGGCGCATCTTTGAGAACGGTCATCGGATGAAGCACGCCCTGATCGAACGCCAGCGCATAAATAAAAGGCTTCAGCGTTGAGCCAGGCGAACGCTTGGCCAGTACACCGTTGACCTGGCCGTCGATAGCGTCATCGCTGAAATTTGCCGAACCCACCAGCGCTTTCACCTGCATGGTTTCGGTATCGAGCAGGATGGCAGACGCATTGCGAATGCCGGTCTCGCGCTGCTGCTCGATACGCTGCGCGATGCTGCGTTCGAGCGCGTTTTGCATCTTTAGGTCCACACTCGAAAATATTTCACCCTGACGTTCCTTCAATAGCTGGTTGAACAAATGCGGTGCACGGAACGGCAGTGCGGCAGCAAGCTTGGGCGCGATGGCGTGTCTGGCGCCGAGACGTTCGTCTTCAGGATGCTTGGCAAGCCATAGCGCAGCAATGCGGGCGCGCGCGTCGACCGTCGCCGCAGATGTGACTTTGCTACCCCCGCGTGCAGTCGGGTTTTGCGTGATCACGGCATGCGTGAAGGCTTCGGGAAGCGTCAAGTCGGTTGCGCGCTTTTGAAAGTAGACCAGGCTCGCCGCACCCACGCCCTCGATGTTGCCGCCATAGGGCGCGAAATTGAGATAAGCCTCGAGGATGTCGTGCTTGCTGTAGCGCGCTTCGAGCCAGCAGGCTGCGGCAATCTGCTGGAGCTTGCCGCCCATGGAGCGGCTATCGATGCCATAGCGCTTGCGCGCAAGCTGCATGGTCAATGTCGAGCCACCCATGCGCCGGTCGCCGGTGAACGTCGCGTATGCACTCCGCACCATCGCGGCGGGATTCACCCCAGGATGCAGATAGAACCAGCGGTCTTCGTAGCGCAGGACGGCTTCGACCACCTTTGGGGAAATTACTTCCAGAGCTGTCCACAGGCGGTATTGTTCGTCGCTTGCAGTGGTAAGGCGCAGCAGCGTGCCGTCTTCGGCATAGATAGCACTGGAGTATTGGGCAAAGTCGCGCAGGGGGGGCTTGGGGAGGAGGCGAACGGTGACCAGTGCCAGCAGTATTAACAGTGTTGCGGTTGCGAAGACCGCACCCTTCATCCCAACCCTTCTCCCAAGGGAGAAGGACTTTGTGGCAACGCGCGGCGAGCGCCGGTTCCCTTCGGACAGGGGCTGCAGTGAGGGGTTGGGTGTCAACTTTTGCATATCTGCAGCCGGTTCCTACTTTCCCGCCCTCTCAACCACAATCTTCCCCGGCAACGAACGCGCCTGTACATCGCGCTCATACATCGACTCGCCATACGCAGGCGGCACCACGAACGTGCCCACATTGGTCGAACGGATGCGATAGCGATACTCCGACATATTCGCGGTTACGCTGCCGTAGAGCACCACACGCTCCTCGCGCACATCGGCGTACTCGACGTTCCAGCCTCCGACATTGCCCAGGCGGTTGACGAACGCACCCTTCTTGGCGGGCTCGACACTCGGCGCATCGATCGGGTTCAGCACCGGCTCGAATCCACCCGGCAGCAGGTCCACTACCGCCACATTCGGCACCAGATCACGGCCGATGGTGCGGAACTTGAGCCGTACCGTGAGTTCCTGCCCAACCTTCACCGAGGTCACCGGTTTGCCTTCGGCGTCGACATAGTCGCGGATGATTTCCATCCCTGCCTTCAACTCACTCATCGGCGGTGCTTTGTCGAAGCCCGATTCCGATACGGCAAAGTAGGTGGTCAAATTGGCGTCGCTTGCGAATTTGAGTTTTGCCGCATTTGACGAAAACGGCACACGCGGAATCAGGTTTGCCGGCAACGTCATTGCTGTTGCTTTGCCATCCTTGCCGATCTCGCTGATGCTCATCTTGCCTGCGATCTTGGCCTCAATCTGCGTCGCGTAGGCATCCAGTGCCAGGACCACATATGCGGCCGAATGCGTATTGAAACGCCCGTCCTGAATCGACTTCACCATCGCGCCTAGCGTTGCGAAATCAAGCTTCTTCGCGCGCTCGGGGAAATGCTTCGATGCGATGTAAAGCGTCTGCGCATCGCGGATGGTTGGATCGTAGTAACGCTCGTAACGATACGGTTCACCGCGCTTTTGCAACTGCGCCAACGGCTCGTCCATGAGCTTCGCCGCCTGCTTCTCGTCCTTCATCAGCTTGTAGCTGGCAGCTAAGAATACCGCGAGCGAATCTTTCTGCCAGGTGCTGGTGGCGGTGATTGGATATTTCTTGTCCAGCGTTTCCCGCAGGGCAGCGAGATAAGTCGCGGTCACTGTCCCCTGGCGCGTGAGCAGGTAGGCGGCATATGCGCGGCTGCGCACATCGTGAATATCTTTGGCGGGACTGCTGGCGAGTTGCTGCAGCCAGCTATTGCCTTTGGCCAGCAAGTCGGGCGGAACACTGTAGCCGCGCTCTCCGGCTTCAATCAGCATGTGCAGCGCATGCACCGAAGCGTATTCGTCCGCCTCGACCGACGCGGTCCACAGACCAAATCCACCTTCCGCGTTCTGCCGCGAACGCAGCACGCCGATGGCAGAGGCGAATGCCTGTTGCGCCTTGGCGGCACCGTCCTTCTGGCTGACATTGCCAAACTCCGGACGCTGGCCGAGCACCACCGCCGGGAATGCGCGGCTGGTGATCTGCTCGGTGCACAGATGCGGGAAGCTTTCGAGATACGCCATCAGACCGTTGGCAATGACCAGCGGCAGTGGCGATACCGCCGCCTCAGCCTTGCGGTATTCGGCAAACACATCGCGCTTGACCGGCACGTCCTGCGCGCCGGTGAAGCTCCCCACCGTAACCTGTGTGTAGTACGGCCCGGCTGGGCGCACGCTCACGTCTGTCCCGAGTTTTGCCGACTTATCGGGCTGACCGTTCAGGCTTGCTGAGAAAGTCATGGTCGCCGAGCCAAGCTTTACCGCAGCACCAGTCTTTACTTTCAGTTTGTAGATGGCGACACCTTCCTTCTTCTCACCGATCTTCAGGTTCTGCGATTCGCTGCCGACAACTTCCAGATGTGCAGATGTTTTCACTGTCACTGCCACCTGCGCGTCTTTGCCTGAGCCTGCGACGTTGTTGGCAACACCGACCGAGACCTCGAATTCATCTCCCGGCGCCACCGCCAGCGGCGCATTTGGCGAGAGCACGAAATCGCCCTGCACGATGGCCTTGCTGCTGAGTGTGCCGATGGTGGAGTCGCTCACCGCGACCGCCATCAATCGCAATGTGCCGTTGAAGGTATCCGGAACGGTATAGCTGAATTCCTGCTCGCCATTGACGTCAACAATGCCCGACCAGTACACCGCCGGCTTGTCACGTTTGCGCTTGAACGGATTCAGATTCTTGCCCAGCGCGCCTTCGGCATCACCGCC
>JANMZU010000653.1:0-2545 GCA_031383585.1 Betaproteobacteria bacterium | reverse complement strand
CAGCGCGATGCCCATTGGCTTCAAGCAGCGTGCGCGGGCCAGCGCCATATAACACCGTCGGCACACCCGCATTCGAGTAGAGCCGCGCGTCGGTATAGATTGGCACACCATTTTTTTTGACTTCATCGCCCATGATGCGTGTCGCGTGTTTCGTCACCGCGGCCACAAGTTTTTCCTGTCCCGGCATCGGCACAAACGGCGTCGCGAGCATGATGCGACGCACAGTGCAGGAGATGCCCGGCAAGTTCGCGACGGCCGATTTGATTTGCTGCGTCAGGGTGGCTTCCACTTCGGCTGCATTTTCTTCCGGGATGATGCGCCGATCCAGACGCATCGTCACTTTGTCGGGGACCACGTTGGTGTTGATGCCGCCAGAAATCAAACCTACCGTGAGCGTCGGGCTGACGATTCCGTCGACCGCTGATTTCTTGTCCGCGTAAGTTTTGCGAATTGCGTACAAGGCTGTAAGCAGCACGGTTGCCGCTTCCATCGCATCGAAGCCAGTATCAGGCCGAGCGGCATGCGCGGATTTGCCGATGACTTCCACCTCCAGATGCAGGCAGCCGTTGTGGGCGGTGGTAACTGCATACGAGAAGCCGGCCGAGAACGCGTAATCAGGCTTGGACAATCCCTTGGCCAAAATACGCTCGGGGCCGATTGCGCCACCCGCTTCTTCGTCGTAAGTGAAATGCAATTCGACCGTGCCGTGCAATTTTGCTCCGCTCGCCTTCAACGCGAGCAACGCGTAGGTGTAAGTAGCGAAATCAGACTTCGACACCGCCACGCCGCGGCCGAACATAAAGCCGTCCTTCACGACCGCGCCGTACGGATCAACACTCCAGCCGAGGCCGGGCTGGACCACATCGCCATGGGCATTGAGCGCGATGACCGGGCCGTCATCCGAGAAATGATGTCGAACGATCAGATTGGTGGCGCTGATCATGCCGTTGGCTTGCACATCAGCCAGAGGCACCGGATCGCGCTCGACCGTCAGCCCCATTTTCTCCAGCAGCGCAGCTGCGCGTTCGCCATGTGGCGCGCAATCGCCTGGCGGATTGTCTGAGGGCACCTTGACCAACGCGGCCAGGAAAGCTGTTTGCTCGTCACGATGACTGGCCAGGAATTCTTCCACGGACTTTATGGTTTGCTCATTCATTCGGATGCTTTCCAAAACTTGTTTGTGGTTCGAAGGCTTCGATAAATCTGAGAAACACACGCGTCGATACATCGATATCGTCCAGTGTGATGGCCTCTGCCGGATTGTGACTGATGCCTGCCTTGCAGCGCACAAACAGCATCGCGATATCGGTCAGCGTAATCATCGCCATGCCGTCGTGTCCGGCGCCGCTAGGCAACATGCGCACAGTGATGCCTTCCGCAGAGATCGCCTCGCCGAGCTGCGCCATCAACCATGGGGAGCACGCGGAAGTCTTGCCAACATGGGTTGAGGTAATGCTGACAGTGAGTTGGCGGAGCGCACAAATTTTTTCAATGGTCTGTACGATGGCCTCGGCCGCGTTGTCCCGTTCCTCGTCGCGCGGTGAGCGTACATCGATGGTGAAGCGTACCCTGCCTGGAATTACATTGGTCGCGCCCGGAAAGGCTTCCATCTGCCCAACCGTGGCGACCAGGTCCGGCGTGGTCCGTGCGAGTGATTCAATGGCCAATACCGATTCAGCACCAGCGGCCAGTGCGTCCTTGCGCAGATGCATCGGCACGGTACCCGCGTGCCCGGCTACGCCGTGAATTTCAACAATGAATCGGCTTGCGCCATTGATGGCTGTGACGACGCCGACAGCAAGGCCTTCGGCTTCGAGTACCGGGCCTTGCTCGATATGCAGTTCCACATATGCAGCGATTTGATCGCAACCCCTCGCTGCCTGCGGAATTGCAGCCGGGTCCAGTCCGAATTGCCGCAGTGCATCTCTCATGCTCGTGCCGCTGCGGTCCAGCTTGTCGAGCGCTAGCGCGTCGAAGGTTCCCGCAATGGCGCGGCTTCCCAGCAAAGTAGCGGCAAAGCGAACGCCTTCCTCGTCTGAAAAGCCTACGACTTCAACAGCGACCGGTAGGCGTACCCCGCCAGCATTCAGCGCATGCACACAATCGATTGCTGCGATGACACCTAGCATGCCGTCGTATTTGCCTGCATCGCGCACCGTATCCAGGTGTGAGCCAAGCATCAAGCAGGGCAGGCTGGGGCTTGCGCCCTCGTAGCGGCCGACGATATTGCCGATCGCATCCATCTGCACAGTCATGCCGGCTTCATGCATCCACGATGTGACGAGGGCGTTCACCGCGCGCTGCTCTTCACTCAGAAATACGCGGGTCAAGGCTCCTGGCGCTTCGGAGCACCGTGCCAGCGCTTCGCAGCGGTCCCAAATGCGCTGCGCGGACAAATGCGCGCTTGCATTGCGCCCGATTACCGATGAAGCCAGCAAGCCATCCAACCGTAGGCGTCCGATCTTGCCGATCTCCGTCAGGCAGGCGTTGAACTCCTGCTCGCGGTCGTTACCAACTCGCTCGGCGATTGCGGCAAAAATCTCGT
>JANMZU010000592.1:0-10011 GCA_031383585.1 Betaproteobacteria bacterium | reverse complement strand
CCTTGCACAAGGCCGATGAAGATGGTGACCTGACGGAGTGGGCTGGTGATGTATTTGCCATGCTCGACCATCTGGTAGAGGCGACTGCCGACTTACATGCTGCGGGCAATATTGAAAAGACTCTCGCCAATGCATCGGTCTATCTGGAGGCGTTCGGCCACGTGGTCATGGCCTGGATCTGGATCGAGCAGGCGCTGGTGGCGACTCGCGCCGCGCAGTTGGCCAATGCGCGGCATGAGGATTTCTACCGTGGCAAACTGCGCGCCTGCCAATATTTCATTCAATGGGAATTGCCAAAGGTACGCCCCATGCTCAATTTGCTTGAATCACTGGATACGACAACGCTGGACATGAAAGATAATTGGTTCTAATTTTCACTCTCAAATATCGCCATGACCGCCGCAAACGCCACCACCCGCTTTTCCTCACGCGTTGACGATTACATCAAAACGCGTCCGCACTACCCGGTTGAAGTTCTCGACCTGCTCGCATTGAAATGCGAGCTGACGCCCGAGAGCGTGATCGCTGATATTGGTTCAGGTACCGGGATACTTACGAAACTGTTTTTGGAGAACGGCAATCCGGTCATCGGTGTCGAGCCCAACAAGGAAATGCGCGAGGCAGGGGAGGATTATCTGCGGGAGTACGCCAGATTCAACAGCGTCGATGGCACCTCGGAAGCGACAAGGTTGCCTGCCAAGGCGATCGACATCATCGTCGCTGGGCAGGCGTTTCATTGGTTTGATCAGGCGAAAGCTCGCGTCGAATTTATGCGCATCCGCAAAGATGGGGGCTGGGTCGCATTGCTTTGGAACGACCGCCGCGTGGATTCAACCCCGTTTCTTGCCGCCTACGAAGCGCTGCTTCAGGAATTCGGCACGGACTACAACGAGATCAATCACAAGAACGTTCAAGACAAGGCGGTCTTCAAGTCCTTCTTCGGCATGGCGCCCAGTGAAGCGGTGTTCGACAATATCCAGCGGTTTGATTTTGACGGCTTGATGGGGCGCATCAGCTCATCATCCTATATGCCCGGCCGCGAAGACCCCAGACATCCGGCCATGGCGCAGCGTGCGAAGGAAATATTCGATCAACATCAAGGCGGCGGCCGCGTTGCGTTCGAATATGACACCAGGGTTTATTACGGACAAATGCGCTAGCCCGCGATTTGCTGAAACCCCAGGCGGGGCGCGGCGTCTGGCGGCTTTTCAGCCTGAAAGGCGCGCCAATGCTTGATCTTTGATCAGTACTTTCCCGTCAAGCCCATCGCCACAAATGGCGGCTCTCGGCCGTTCAGCTTTTCCAGCATGATGAGCTCCAGGTCATTGTGGTTGACGAAGCCTGCTTTCTCAACCTTTATGACGCCACCTCGATCATCGAGCCAAACGGGGCTCTCGTGATGGATGGTTTTGATCACTTTTGGTTCCGTAAGGCCAATACCGTTTACCGACGCTTGCCCGTAGCAAAGGCAAAAATAGGTACGGCCTTCCTGCACTTCCAGATAACATCCGGTGCCGCGAATGCCGACGGTCGCGTTTGGCACTTTGATGGTCAAGCCCTTATCGGCCCGTTGAGCGAATACGGAAAGGATCTTACCGGTCGTGAGCAACACTGTCTCGACGCCGCCGCCCTTGGACTTGCTCTCCTCAAACGTCACGCTGGTGCCGTCGCGCAACAAAAATCCGTCCTTGCCGATGACGACGACAGCCATGCTCTTCGCGCCCGTCGAAACTTTGTCTCCTGCCTTGACAACGGTCCCGGATTTGGCCAGCACCCCGTTTACCGTGACGGTTCCCGAAAGTGAGTTGATACCGTTAACTGTCGGCACATCACCTTTGGCTAGCGCTTCCTGAATCAACCCGGTGATTCCTGCTGGCCCAAGCAGGCCCAGTGCAGCCAATTGCTTTAGTCGTGTGCGGCGGAATGTGTCGGCATCAGTCATTTAATAATCTCTCTTGGTTTGGCTTGCCACTACTTACTCTTGCCATGCTATTACGGATTCACGCCTTGGTAAACACCAAATCCCAAACGCCGTGACCTTTTGCCAATCCCTTGCGCTCAAAACTGGACGAGCCACGGTAGGCGGGGCGCGGAGCATAGCCTTCGCTGGGTGCGACCGAATTGCGCAACAGGGACTCATTGCCTAATACTTCGAGCATTTGCTGCGCGTAATCCTGCCAGTCTGTGGCCAGATGTATATAACCGCCAACAGCCAGTTTTTGCGCCAGCAACTTTACCAACGCAGGCTGGATAAGCCGCCGTTTGTGGTGTCGCTTTTTGGGCCATGGATCTGGAAAGAATATATGCAGTCCGGCCAGCGAGTTATCGGCAATCATCTGGGTCAGAACCTCGACCGCATCGTGCTGAATGATTCGCAGGTTGTGGATGTCGTTTTCGCCGATCAGCTTGAGTAGCGCACCAACGCCGGGTGTGTGCACTTCAATGCCGATGAAATTCTTGTCGGCCAACACTTGTGCGATGGCAGCGGTCGCCTCGCCCATGCCAAAGCCGATTTCGACGACCAATGGCGCAGCGCGGCCGAAAATATCTTCTGTGGCCAGCGGCGTGCCAGCAGAAAAGGGCAGCACAAATGCCGGTCCTAGCGCGTCTACCGCGCGCGTCTGCGCCGGCGACATTCGGCCCTGCCGCAAGACGAAACTGCGGATCGGGCGATGCTCGATGAGGGGCGTGGCGTCTGGCGGCTGCGGGTTCATGCGGAAATTATACGGTGCGGTCAGTACAATGAGGACATGAAAAAAATGATTCTGAAAAGTGGCCGCGAGAAATCGCTGCTTCGTCGTCACCCATGGATTTTTTCGGGTGCAGTTCAATCAGTTGACGCCGGCGCGCAATCCGGCGATGTGTTGACGGTGCGCGCCGAAGATGGTCGCTTCCTGGCCAGCGCCGCATATAGCGAGCAGTCACAAATTGTCGGTCGCGTGTTGTCGTTTGATGAGCGCGATGTCATTGACGAAGCGTTCTATAGGTCGCGCATCAAGGCCGCGATTGCACGTCGCGCTCATTTGCTGGGCCAGACCGATGCAGTGCGCCTGATTCATGCCGAATCTGACGGACTGCCGGGACTCATTGCCGACCGCTACGGCAGCGTGATCGTGGTGCAGTTACTCACTGCGGGTATTGATCCGCAAAGAACGCTGAATGCCAAGTTGCTGATGGAGGAAACCGGTGCCCGCTCGATCTACGAGCGCTCCGATGCCGATGTGCGCGAACTCGAAGGCCTGCCGGTACGCAGCGGGCTCATTTCTGGCGACGACTTGTCTGCTGAAACAGTGATGCATGAAAACGGCCTGAAATTCGCCGTCGATGTCGCCTCGGGACACAAAACCGGCTTCTATCTCGATCAGCGTGACAATCGTGCGCTTACCAAATCGTTGTCACGTAATGCCGACGTGCTCAACTGTTTCTGCTACACCGGGACGATGAGCGTCGCCGCTCTGGCCGGCGGTGCTGCGTCTGTGCTGTCCATTTATAGTTCTGGCCCATCCCTGCAAACGGCCCGGCGCAACGTAGAGCTCAACGGTTTCGATGCTTCGCGTGCCGACTGGTTGGAGGCGGACGTGTTTCAGGCTTTGCGAAAGTTGCGCGATCAAGCGAAAACCTTCGATCTCATCATTCTCGATCCGCCCAAATTTGCGCCGACTGCACATCACGCCGAGAAAGCTGCCCGGGCCTACAAGGACATTAATTTACTGGGCCTGAAGCTGCTGCGGCCTTGTGGCCACCTGATGACGTTTTCGTGTTCAGGCGGCATCAGTGTCGATCTATTTCAGAAGATCGTGGCAGGTGCGGCACTGGACGCCGGACTCGACGCACAAATCGTTCAGCGGCTCGGTCCCGGTGGCGATCATCCGGTGTCCCTGCATTTCCCTGAAGGCGACTATCTCAAGGGTTTATTGCTGCGGCGCTGAGGCTTGCAATACACCACGCAAAAGTGCGCCGCGTTTGACTTACGGCCTTGGCGGCCTTATCTTGTGTGCTACGGGAACCTTTTGGCGAATTATCGGTAAAACGATAGGTACGAAAAAGGAATAAACCATGCTAAAAATAACAGTTATTGCCATCGCCGCCGTTGGGTTCACCGCGAGTGCGCCGACCTGCGCCCAGTATTTCGGCGGGTTGCCCCTCAATTCAGTGCGCGGCACGTTGCCGTCAGATGCTGGGAATCTGCTGTTCGGGTCACGTTTTTTCAGCGGCGCGGAGCCGCTCGACAACGGTGGCACGGAACTCAAGTTTGGCTATCGATTTTCGTCGACTCTGTTGCCACATATTGCGCTGGTCGGGCAGTACGCCGATGCCAATCGCTGGGGCAGCAAACGTATTTTGTTCGATGGATCTACAGCTTTTCGGAACACCAGCTCATATGGCCTCGATCTCGTGAGCACGATGCCAATTTCTGATCGATTTGCTATAACCGGCAATGCCGGGATCGCGCGGGTGCGTGCTGACACAGTGTTTGGCGGGGCCCTGCCGATCGGATTGCTCGGCAGTAGCGATGGCCGCTATACGTCGGCAAGCCGCATGGGCATTGGCGTCAAATATGACTTCAATCGCAGCCTGGGCCTGAACTTTGGGGTTGAACGTTACCGCAACCTCAATAGCAGTAGCTACGGCGGTGCCAGTCCGGATGCTGACACGTTCACTTTTGGCTTGCGTATTCGCTTCTAGTGAGCATCTCAGCCTACACGACATTGATACGAAACGCCGCCTGAAGTGCGGCGTTTAGTTTTTGCCGATCAAACCGTCAGTGGGTGAGCTGGGCGAGGCTTGATAAATCTTCTTCGGCATACGTCCGGCGAGGAAGGCCTCACGTCCAGCCTCAACGGCTTTGCGCATGGCGCTCGCCATAAGCACCGGATTGCTTGCCTTGGCGATGGCGGTATTCATCAGCACGCCGTCACAGCCAAGCTCCATCGCCACCGCAGCGTCCGAGGCGGTCCCGATTCCGGCGTCGACCAGCACCGGCACCTTCGCACGGTCGATGATGATCTGCAAATTCCATGGATTGAGAATCCCCATGCCGGAACCGATCAGCGACGCCAGCGGCATAACCGCCACGCAGCCGATCTCCTCCAGCATCTTTGCCTGTATCGGATCGTCTGAGCAATAAACCATCACCTGAAAGCCATCGGCGACGAGCTCTTTGGCCGCAATCAGCGTCTCGGGCATATTGGGAAACAGCGTTGCGTCATCGCTTAACACTTCAAGCTTCACCAGCGCATGCCCATCCAGCAGCTCCCGCGCAAGTCGCAACGTACGTACTGCTTCCTTGGCGTTGTAACAGCCAGCAGTATTGGGGAGAATCGTAAACCTTGAGGGCGGCAGCACATCCAGCAGATTCGGCTCATTGGGATTCTGGCCGATGTTTACGCGCCGAATGGCGACCGTAACGATTTCGGCGTCGGAGGTCTCAATGGCGGCCTGGGTTTCGGCAAAATCGCGATATTTGCCAGTGCCGACGAGTAGCCTAGAGCGGTACGTGCGGCCGGCGATCACAAATGCGTCGGCATTGAATTCTGTCGTGTCCATTAGCCACCACCGACGGCGACAACAACTTCAAGTTGATCGCCCTGGTGCAGCCTGGTGGTCGCGTGGCTACTTTTGGGCACGATTTCACCGTTGAGTTCGATGGCGAATCGTTTGCCGGCCAGTGGCAAAACTGCCACCAGTCCAGCGACATTGGTATCGGGCGGGAACTGTTGCGGTTCACCGTTGATTTGAAGCGTTAACATGGCTGCTCAGTGAATGTTGAATTTCAACTATTGAACCGGCACGAAAAAGGTTTGAACCGGTTCCCCTCACCCCGGCCCTCTCCCAAGGGAGAGGGTGAGAAATGCGAAACAATGAAGAGAGCCGTCATCGTTTCGACCCAACAATGAAAAGTGTATCACGCACCTCCTGTACAACGATTGACCCAACCCAATAGAAAATTGACCATGAATGCCAGCAGCCAAGATAGATCCACGTCACGCGCGCTCATCTGGTTAATCATTCTTTGGACGATCGGAATTTTCTGGTCAGGCTGGAGGCCGCACGACCGCATTACCTGGGTGATGGAGGTGTTTCCGTGCTTCATCGCGCTCGCGTTCATGTGGCCGACGCGGGCGTCTTTCGAACTCACCGCGCTGGTCTACTGGCTGGTCGCCATTCACGGGCTGATACTCATGTTGGGCGGCGCTTACACCTATGCGCATGTTCCACTGGGTTTCTGGATGCAGGACTGGTTTGGCTTCACCAGAAACAATTACGACAAGATTGGCCACTTCGCGCAGGGATTTGTGCCGGCAATGGTTGCGCGCGAGTTGTTGATTCGCAAGTTCGCCATCACCCGCCGTGGTCTCGTGGCGTTTCTTAGCATTGCAATCTGTCTGGGATTCTCGGCGTTCTATGAGCTGATCGAATGGTGGAGTGCGCTGATCATGGGACAGGGTGCTGAAGAATTTTTGGGTACGCAGGGCGATCCATGGGATACGCAATCGGATATGTTTTTCGCGTTGATCGGCGCGAGCTGCGCGTTGCTATCGTTGTCAAACTGGCACGACCAGCAGCTGAAACGCATCACATCTGCTTGAACAAATGCGCGTAGGCGCGGCTGACCTGTAGTTCGGTTTTGCTATCTTTGATCATCACCATCGTCTTGCCCATGACATCCCGCGTCGTCGCCGCGATCCGTTTCACGTTGACGATGGTGGAGCGATGAATCTGCCAGAACTCATCCGGATCGAGCTGCGCCTGCAATTCAGACAAAGGGGTGCGAATGAGCAATTCACCGTCTCTGGTGTACACGCTGACGTACTTGTCCTGGGCCTGAAAATACAACACGTCGTCCACCGGAATTTGCCGGACGGTGTCGCCCAGCGATGCGCGTATCCAGCGCAAATTCGCACTCCGGGCCGTGGGTAAAGCCGTTGCCAGTTGTTTAAGGATGTCGGCCACGCCAACGGGTAGCTCGGCTTGTGCGAGCCTGGCCTTCAGGCGCTCAATAGTACGTGTCAGACGATCATCACTGACCGGTTTCAGCAAATAGTCCGCCGCTTGCCGGTCGAATGCGTCAACTGCATACTGGTCATAGGCGGTAACAAAGACGACGTGGGTCTTGGCGTCCAGCCGTGATGCGACCTCCAGCCCGGTCAGGCCAGGCATGCGTATGTCGAGAAAAACAATGGTCGGGCTCTCATCATCAACCAGCCGTATCGCCTCAAGGCCGTTTTTGGCAATTCCAACGATAGTAAGTTCTGGCCAAAGTTCGTTGAGGCGGTCGCTCAGGTAGTTGGCGAGATGTTGTTCATCTTCAGCGATGATCGCGGTCAGGTTGGTAGTCATCTAGGTGTGTCGTTAAAGGTTATAAACATTAAAACTCCAATATTTACGCTAGTTTCAGGCCAATATCGGGCTTGCAACCCGCACCGGTGCTTGTGTATTAAGAATTCATCGTCAGGGGGATATTTAGTATCACCCTGGTGCCACTGGGCTGGTTCTCTTCAATTGAAACGCTCCCGTCGATGCCGTAAAGCTTCTCGATTCGCTCGCGGACATTCTTTAGTCCGATTCCGTTCGACGGCGCGTTGCCAAATCCAAGGCCGGTATCGATCACGGAAATACGCAGTTGCGCGCCGCTGCGCTCGGCATTCAAACTGACACTGCCGCCCTCAACCTTTGGCTCCAATCCGTGCTTGATGGCGTTTTCAATCAGGGGTTGCAACAGCATTGGCGGGATGGTGGCCTGATGCAGATCAGCCGGCAAATCAATGGCAACCTGCAAGCGATCACCCATACGAATCTGCAGAATAGACAGGAAATTCTTCATCATTTCAAATTCACCCGCGAGCGTGGTGCGCGCCTCGCGGGTAGAGGCAAGAGTGGCGCGAAGATAGGTAATAAACTCCTCGAGCATGCGCTTTGCGTCATCCGGATGGGAGTGAATCAGACTGGTGACATTTGCCAGCGTATTAAACAGAAAATGCGGCTCGATCTGGGCTTGCAAGGCTCGCAGGTTCGCTTCCGCGGCGCTGCGCTCGGCAGTCTCCAATCGTTCACGTTCCTCTGCCAGCGTGATTTGCGCCGTCAGTTCCTCGGTCCGGCGCTTCCACATGATCGACAAGAACAGCGAAACAATCAGTGAAATCACAAAACTGGTGGTGAACTGTTCGCTGGAGCCAATCCAGTTCAGCATGCCGCGCTTACCGGAAAAATAGGCGTAGCCCCAAAGTGAGCCAGTCACAATTCCGGTGCCGAGAACAGCGTAGAAAAGAGTAATAAACCAGAACGATCGCCCGTTTATCAGTCGCATCAGCGGCCCTAGCGCCGAGATGACGATCCAGAATGCAAACCCGATCAAATTCGAAATGATCAGGTTATGGCCAAACAGTGGCAGGAACTCTTTTGCGCCGAGTTTATTGCTGAACACATACGCCAGCAGTGTGAAGGTCAGCGCAAACATCAGGTTCAAAACGAAGGTGTAAATCAAATCGCGCAAGAAGCTGCGCGGCCAACGTCGAAAGAACTGCATTCCTTCAAGAGGATGAAAGTTCTCAGACTCGGTCTGGCGTCTGAGTTGTTGTTCGGCTTTTAGTCGCGCTGATTGCGGCATTGCGGCAGTGGTACTCATGGACGGGGTTCCAATATAAGGTAAACCGGTAGCTGTGGCGAATTAGGCGGCAGCATTGTTCATAAGCGGCTTCGCCTCAGCCAGCGCGCGCCCTGCAGCATCTGGCTGATGGCGATTTTTCCACCAGCGATAAATGAAATAGCCTATTGCCGCAACACCAACCGCCGCGATGATGGTTTTGAGCGCCCGAAACCAAACTGTAATCAAGCCGATGCCCATGCCGAACACCACCCACTGCACCCACCATACGCCAGGCGAGGTCATGACATTCACCAAGGTACAGATGGTGACGACGTAAAGCATCTTCAGCGGGTAAGTAAAAGCCCGGGTGATGTCTGTAACCGGCGAAGTGATGAAGGAAAGCGGGTTCATGGTTTTCTCCTGTAATGAAAAGTATGGCGGACTTCTTGTAGAGCGACGCCAGTGTAGGTCGCCATCAGGATGCAATTTGCAAATTGCGACGTACTGCAATTCCGACAGCGCCAATGGCAACCGGGCGGTGTGAAGCGGCGACGCGTCGAGGGTCAACGGCGTTGATGGAGCATCTGCCAAAGTCGTTTATCGGCGGCCCTTGCAGGGCAAAAGCGCTTGAAAAGCCGCGTCAATGCTTAATCTAGACGCCAGTACGCAAACAGCCCGGCAGACTTCCATCTGGCGGGCTGTGGCGGGTGCGCCGGCGCAAAGCTGCGCCAAACGCAAATCGGCGGATTACTTGGTGATGATGTCCCGATGCATTGGTGCCAGCACAGCCAACAACTTGTTCTGGGCTCGGAACGGAACATTGTTCTTGTCCATGGCAAATTGCAGTTGCTCGACCAGCGCGTTGAAACTTTCCCGGTTAATGCCGAGGTTGGAATGAATCGGCTTCATCTTTGCGCCCCTGTATTCACACGGACCGTTAAGGATGAAGCAAAACTGGTCGACCAACTGCTCTTTGATGTGTTTCTGATCAGAGTTTTCGAAGGAAGCTCTCGTGCGCGGGTCCTTCAGCAGGTTGACCATGAAGTCATCCATGATGTTTGCCAGTCCGGCCTTCTCGCCAAATTCTTTGAAGATGCCCGCGTCGTCGCTGAGCCTTACGCCCTCCTGCGCATGCACGTTCGCTGTCAACGTAGCGCCAGCCAGCACGATGCCAACTGCTGTGATGATGATTTTCAGTTTTTGCTGCATTGTGTTCTCCGTGGAATGAATTAGAAGCCGACCTGAAGGGAAAGGTAGGTGCCCTTCTGCTTGTCTTTGATGACGATGTTACCGAGGTTGGCGTATGCCAAAGTGACCGACACATTTTTGGTCGGCGCCCAAGCGATGAAGACGTCGCTCCAGTTGTCCTCCTTGAATGGCAAATGGTCCGGCTTCTGCCGGAACTCAACACCAATAGCCAGGTC
>JANMZU010000549.1:0-1682 GCA_031383585.1 Betaproteobacteria bacterium | reverse complement strand
GGCAAGAACGCCTTACGCATTGTGATGATGTGCGAAATTCCGTCCAACGCCATCCTCGCCGACGAATTTCTGAAACGCTTCGACGGCTTCTCGATCGGCTCCAACGACATGACGCAGCTCACGCTGGCACTCGATCGTGATTCCGGTCTGGTGATGGACGCGTTCGATGAGCGCGATGAAGCCGTCAAACGCATGCTGCATCTGGCGATCAAAGCTTGCCGCGAAGCGAACAAGTACGTCGGTATTTGTGGCCAAGGTCCTAGCGATTTCCCGGATCTCGCGGAATGGCTGATGAAAGAAGGCATCGAGTCCATGTCGCTGAACCCGGATTCGGTGGTGGAGACCTGGCTGCACTTGGCAAAATCCAAGTAGTCGTCGCAGCGATGGAAAAGTTGCAGTGGCAATTCGCCCGCTTCGACGATTTGCCCATTCGTGATTGGTATGCAGCTTCGTCGGCGCGGGTCGATGTATTTGTGATGGAGCAGAACTGCCCGTTTCAGGATAACGACGGCGCGGATTTTCATTCGTGGCATTTGCTGGGCTGGCACGGCAATGCGCGCGAATTGGCGGCGTACTGTCGTATTGTGGATGCAGGCGTAAAGTTTGCCGAGCCGTCGATTGGTCGTGTGGTAACGCCGCGGGCATTCCGCTTGAAAGGCTATGGCCGCATGTTGATGGCCGAGGCTGTCCAGCGCCACGAAACCCTCACCCCCGGACAGCCCAATCGCATTGGCGCGCAACAGCGGCTGGAGAAGTTTTACGAAGGTTTCGGTTTCAAGACCGCGTCGGATATGTACATCGAGGACGGCATTCCGCATGTGGAAATGCTGAGGACCGCGTAGTCGGCTGACATGAAGCAGAAGCCAGCCAGATGCATCCTTGTCACCGGCTTCACACCGTTTGCTGGAGAGCGCACCAATCCTTCATGGGAACTGGTCAGAAAATTGCCCGATGCCATTGCGGGATTCAGCATACATAAGCTTCGTGTGCCCACCGAGTTCAACAAGGCCATCGCAGTGACGGTGAAGTCCATCGACGCGCTCAAACCATCCATCGTGCTGAGCTTCGGCCAGGCTGGCGGTCGCACCTGCATGGGCGTCGAGCGCGTCGGTCTCAATGTAAACGACGCCCGCATCGCCGATAACGCCGGCCGAAAATTGATCGACGAGCCGATTCGCCCCGATGGTCCGGACGCGTATTTCTGTAGCGTGCCAATCAAGGCGATGGTGGCTGCGATGCTGAAGGCTGGTGTCCCTGCGGAAGTGTCAAACTCTGCTGGTACATTTGTCTGCAATCATTTGATCTACGGCGTGCTGCATCACATCGCCATCAGCAACGCGTCAACGCGCGCTGGCTTTATCCACGTGCCCTATCTCGAAGCGCAAGTATTGGACAAGCCGGATATGGCGTCGATGTCGTTGGCGACAATGATCATCGGCGCGAAAGCGGCGATAATGGCGGCGATTAAATACAAAACGGATTTGAAGTTATCGGGAGGTGCGCTTAGTTAACGAAACACCAGTACCAGTGCGGCTTGCAGGCCGAAAATGCCCTGCGAAGCCCGCCAGTGCTTGTAACTTAGTTGCAGCGCATGTTGTTGATCAGGTACTTGAAGATTGCGCCACTTGGTTCTCTCTCTTTTGGGAGAGGGTTAGGGTGAGGGAGAATTTGCATATTGCACA
>JANMZU010000940.1:0-4414 GCA_031383585.1 Betaproteobacteria bacterium | reverse complement strand
AAGGTGTCATTGCAACTACCTGTAAGCCCGCTTTCGACGAAAACCTTTTCCAATATTCCCAATAACAAAACAACGGCTAGGTAACAGTTTCCTAATAATAGTAAACGTTTTCTTTCACAAATTCTATTTTACAATGCGCTGCAAAAGATGTCTGGCTGGCTTCATGGAATATTAATAACTATCTATTTATCAGATACATATGTAAACCTGTGTGTGCGGAAAGCACATTGTACGTATGAATAATAAAGTGCACGTCTTTATTGACATCGCCTGACAACTTGGTTAAATTAGAAAAACGTTTCCCCTGCCACGGGTGATAAACGCGAAATAATTGGGCCAAATACTGTCCAAGGCCACCCATAAAGGCCTGGATAAATTGCTTATCCATAAGCAGGAGGAGAGAGTCATGAAGCATCCACGTAAATTTTTGCTGTCGCCCATCGCACTAGCACTACTCGCCGTGTGGGGCCACGCATCTGCACAACAAGCGCCTGAAACAGCCAAGCCGCCGGCAGCAGCTCAGAACCCGGAAGTAGCCAAACCTTCAACCCCCGATACCGTCGACACCATCGTCGTCACCGGTTTTCGGGCATCCCTGGAGAGTGCGCTCAACAAAAAGCGCGAAGATAACGGCATCGTCGACGTGATCAAGGCCGAGGACATCGCCAAGTTTCCCGACACCAACCTTGCCGAATCTCTGCAGCGTATCCCCGGCGTGGTCATCGACCGCGACGCCGGCGAAGGTCGCAACATCACCGTTCGCGGCCTCGGTTTGGACTTCACTCGCGTACGCATCAACGGCATCGAGGCCCTCGCAACGACGGGCGGAACGGATAGCTCGGGCGGCGCCAACCGTTCAAGGGGATTCGACTTCAATGTCTTTGCCTCTGAGTTGTTCAACACCATTACGGTGCGCAAAAGTTCGTCAGCAGATGTCGACGAGGGGTCGCTGGGGGCGACAGTTGACTTGGAGACCTCGCGACCATTTGATTTCAAGGGTTTCAAAGCGACAGCGTCTGTGCAGGGCCGATACAACGATTTGGCTGGCAAGGTGGACCCGCGCGTCGCGTTCCTCGTGTCGAACACCTGGGCGGACGGCAAGGTAGGCGCGTTGATTTCTGGCGCCTTCTCGCGACGGAATTTATTTGAAGAAGGATTCAGCACGGTACGCTGGGACAACGGCCCATCCTCAGGCGGTTGGTGTGCACCCACTGGCGTCACGCCTGCGAATCCAACAACATCGACAGCGACAACTTGCGGTCCTGCCGCACAAGGCGTTGCGCGTCTGGTGGGCACGCCAACGACCATCGCTGCCTATAACGCGGCGAGCGACCCGAACAATTTTCATCCACGTCTGCCTCGCTACGGCCGCCTGACGCATGATCAGGACCGCACCGGTATCACCGCTTCATTCCAGATCAAGCCGCAACAAGGCACGCTGCTTACGTTCGATATGTTGTATTCCAAGCTCGACGCCACGCGGCAGGAGGACTTTCTGGAAGCAATCTCCTTCAGCCGGTCCGCAGCGCAGGGCGGCAAACCACAAACCAGCGTGGTCGATGCGATCTATGCCAGCAACGGTGCACTGCTATACGGTCTGTATAACGGCGTTGATATTCGTGCCGAATCACGCTTCGACAAACTCTCAACCACGTTCACACAACCGAGCTTGACTGTAGAACACCAAATTAATGACTCACTACGATTTAACGCCAAAATCGGCCGCGCCCAATCGAAGTTCCGCAACCCGATTCAAACGACCACGACACTGGATGCGCTGAATGTAAACGGCTATAGCATCGATTTCCGCGGCAATGATCGACTGCCAAAGATCACCTACCCATTTGATCCTACGCAATTGGGAGGCGCGTTGACGCTGGTCGGCGTGCCGCAAGTGTCTACCGGTACCCAGCCAGGGACGGTCGCCAATACCACCACCAGTGAAATCCGCATTCGCCCGCAGGGGGCAAACAATCGCAACGACAATGTGCGGGCGGATCTGGTCTGGGAACTGGTTCCCGAAAAATTCACCGTCAAAGGTGGTGGCGACTACAAGAAATTCTTGTTTGATACCTACGAGTTTCGCCGGGTCAACCAGAACGACACGATCTTCGCGCCGCCTGCCGGCACCTCAATTGCCAGCCTCAGCACCACCATCAGCGGATTTGGCAGCGGACTTAGCCTGCCCGGTGGCACGCCGACGTCCTGGGTCATTCCAAACCTGAATGCCATATCGCAGGCGTACAACATCTATTGCAACTGCATCATCAGCGGCCCCGCTGGCGGGCCGGGCGACTTCACCCTGTCATCGACAACGAACGGCAATGCGCGGGGCAACAATCGTTCGGTTAGCGAAACCGACAAGGGCGCATTCCTGATGGCTGACTTCGCGAACGATGTGGGCGGATTCCCAATCCGCGGCAATTTCGGGGCGCGCTACGTAAAGACGCATCAGGTCGCAACGGGGTTTCAGGCAACCGGCGGTGGAACTGAAGTCACTGTCGTCAACGACTATAGCGACGTGCTGCCCTCCGCAAACCTTGCCGTCAACATCACTCGCGATTTCGTTGTTCGACTCGCAGCGGCCAAGGTGATGTCGCGCCCGCAGCTAGGCAACCTCACCCCTGGCGGTTCCATCACCACGACTGGCTCGCTTGCCATCACGAGTGGCAACCCGCTACTCAAACCGTTCCGCGCCAAAACACTGGACGCGAGCTTCGAGTGGTATTTCGAGAAAAACGCGTTGTTGGGGGTAGGCCTGTTCTATAAAGATATTGGCACTTACATTCAGACGCTCAGGACAAATGTCCCATTCAACCAGACCGGGCTGCCACTGAGCTTGCTGCCGTCAAACTTTAACGGGACTGAGGTGTTCGCTCTCACGACGCCAATCAATACCAGCGGCGGCGCGCTCAAAGGGTTCGAGGTTAACTATCAGCAGCCGTTCACCTTCCTGCCTGGCGTGTGGCGCAATTTTGGCACCTTGCTTAACTATACCTACGTGAAATCGCGCATCCAGTATGCCGTCTCGCCTACCAGCGCCGTTACCATTACCGACGACCTGCTCAACCTGTCGCCAAAAGCGTGGAACGCGACGCTCTATTACGACGATGGCAGACTCAGCGCAAGGGTGTCCACTTCGTACCGTATGGGTTTTGTAACGCGTGTACCAGGGCAGAACAACAACGACGTTGAGGGGAAAAATAGCTCCAAGAACGTCGATGCTTCCGTTTCCTACAAGATCAATGGCAACCTGGAAATTACGCTTGAAGGCGTCAACTTGACCAATCAGGTCAACGATCAATTTATCAGCCGCGCCCGCAATAGCTCAGTGGTGTACAACGTCACCGGACGGGAATATCTGGCTGGCGTGCGCTACAAGTTCTAACCACCCGCAATCTTAAGAGCCACGCGATCGCTCTCTCGCCCCCTCGCGAAAACATCTTGTTGAGGGGGCAATTTTCTGTATTTAGCCCCTCGTAAAATCAATACGCCGCCACGCGGAGAAGTAATGTCAATCGCCCATCCAAAAAACAGATTTCAACCGGACCGCAGAAACTTCATGCAGGCGCTTTCCGCTGCCGGGCTATCAGTCGCCGGTGGCCTTCCTGTCCAGATTGCCTCCGCCGCCCCACCAGCTGGCCCGTGGGACCAAGCGCAGGCAATCATCGACAGGTTCGCCAAACCACTTGTATTCCGAGATCAGGATTTCGTCATAACCGCATACGGTGCTGCACCGTGCAAAGTGGTGCCGGTTACGGCATGGGTCTCGTTCATCGACAAGGCCACCATCGATACACCGGCACCGGAGGCAACTGATTGCTATGCGGCGATTGCCAAAGCCATTGCCGAATGCAGCAAAGCCGGCGGTGGTCGGGTCGTGATTCCTGCGGGAAACTGGCATTGCGCAGGGCCGATCGTGCTGCTTTCCAACGTTCACGTGCATTTGAAGGCGGGCGCGCACGTCTTTTTCAGCAACAATCCTGCGGACTACGCAAAGTACGGCACGCACCCTTGCGGCAAGAATGGCAATTTGGTCATCACCCGATGGGAAGGCAATGACCTGTTGAATTTTTCACCAATGGTGTATGCCTACGGCCAGGAAAACATCGCACTCACGGGTGAGGACTGGACCAGCATTCTCAATGGCCAGGCGGGGGTCAAATTTGCCGACAGCCCCGACTGCTGGTGGTCATGGAAAGGCAGAGCCAAGCCCAAGGCGTCGGGAGATGGCCCGGCTGGATCGGGCGATTACGTCAGGCACGATCCGGCGCGCAGCGAAGTGACAGTCAATAACTTGAACCCAATTTCGCTTGCAGCGCTTGCGCCGCATCTCAATGCCGCCGAAATGAAATTCATTCAGGGTGAAGGTGAGCGTTGGCGTTGCGACTCCAATTTTCTGCGCGCGCTCGGC
>JANMZU010000545.1:0-3201 GCA_031383585.1 Betaproteobacteria bacterium | reverse complement strand
AGTGTCCATTTTCGAGAAGACCCAGCTAACATGCGCCTTCCAGCCCGATACCAACAGAACTATTGCACCACTCGTCGATAACCAATTGATGTTGTTCGACTTTTAACCGGACACTAGTGATTGCATATAAATGATGATTGGCTGCGTAAGGCTCCGCTTATATGTCGCAGCCTGTTCGAGCAAGTTTTTTTGCGGGTAATGACGGCACGCCTGATCGAAACGAGTCAACGATTGGTTGGCTGAGCGAAAGCGGAACCGGTGAATGGCCATTCCTGGCGGTCAACCAAAGCGATGTAGCATCGAAGCGGAAGTTGCCTTTTGCGCGGTTTTATTCAAAAAGTGCTTTCGGCCATTTGCGGCCCCTCGTCGGCGCCCTTCAATTTTCCACATAGCGGACACGAGATTGCTAAACTCTCCTGAATGACGCTTACAAGGTACAGAGCTTGATCAACGACACACTTTCTACTGGTGTTGCGGCAGGGTCTACGGAATGAACCAAGCCATCTTTCTTTCTTACGCTTCCCAGGATACCGACGTCGCCAGCCGCATCTGCCAGGCGCTGCGCACGGCGGGACTTGAGGTGTGGTTCGATAAAAACGAGCTCACAGGCGGTGACGCCTGGGATCAAAGGATTCGCAAACAGATCAAAGAGTGCACGCTATTCATTCCGATCATCTCGGCAAATACCAATGCACGCGAAGAGGGATATTTCCGGCTGGAATGGAAACTGGCGGTGGATCGCTCGCATTTGATGGCCGATCACAAGTCTTTCTTTCTGCCGGTTATATGGGGTGATTTACTGGAGGCAACTGCACACGTGCCAGACAAGTTTCGCGAGCGGCAATGGTCGCGATTACACGACGACAAATCTATCAGCGATTTCGCGTCGCGGGTTCAAAAAATTGTTTCCACGCTGGACGGCGTTGCGCCACAAACAGCGCCGGGCAACCTGACCTCTAGCGTCGAGGTAAACGCGACTAGCGCGAGTGACGCTCTACCGATTGCCCAATTGCCATTACCGGATAAGCCATCGATTGCCGTTTTGGCTTTCGATAACATGAGCGGCGACCCTGACCAAGCCTATTTCGCGGACGGCATCGTAGAAGACATCGTTACAGCACTATCACGCTTTAAGCAACTGTTCGTCATCGCCCGAAACTCAAGCTTCACCTACAAGGGAAAAAATGTCGACGTGAAACAGGTTGGGCGTGAGCTTGGCGTGCGCTATGTGTTGGAGGGCAGCGTACGTAAATCGGGCGACCGCGTACGCATCACCGGCCAACTGATCGACGCCACAACCGGTGCGCATCTCTGGGCGGATCGATTTGATGGCGATCTGGCCGATATCTTTGATTTGCAGGACCAGGTGACCGGCAACGTCGTCGGCGCGATCATGCCCCATCTGGAGAAGGCTGAGATTGAGCGGGCAAGGCGCAAGCCAACGGAAATTCTTGCGGCTTACGATTACTACCTCCATGGGCTGGCAGTCGTGGATACCATGTCTTTAGAGGCTAACGGCGAGGCGCAGCGCTTGTTTTACAGGGCGATAGAACTCGATCCTGAATTCGCGTTAGCCTATGCGTTGGCGGCACATTGCATTGTTTTTCGTAAGGTACTTGGGTTGATGGCAGACCCTGTAAAAGAGGCCGCAGAAGCCAGCCGCTTGACGCGGCGAGCGATCGAATTCGGAAATGACGATGCAGTCGTTCTGGCGTTTGCTTCATTTGCCCAGGCGTACGTGATTGGCGACTTAGATGAAGCGGATACCACGTGTGTTCACGCGCTAACCCTCAACACAAACGTGGCGTTAGCTTGGGCCGCCGGTGGCTTAGTCAAGATATGTCTTGGTGACGCCGAGACAGGCATTCGACAATTGGCGAACGCGATGCGCTTGAGCCCGTGTGATCCCCACATACACTGGTGGCAACATTTTACGGCGTCCGGTCATTTCTTTTTAGGACGCTATGAAGAAGCTGCCAAGTGGGAGGAAAGGGCATTGCGCTATTTTCCCGACGTCCCAACGTGTTTACGATTACAGGCAGCCAGCTTAGCGATGGCTGGACGAATCAACGAATCGCAAAAAATCATGCTGCGTTTGCTTCAACTCGCGCCGACATTGCGAATTTCAAATCTTGGAGAAGCATTGGCTATCTATCGCCGCCCGCAGGATATTGCAAAATATGTGGAAGCGATGCGAAAGGCTGGGCTGCCTGAGTGATCATAAAAGCGAACAAAAGGTCCATACTGGGCCACCGATCGCAACTTCACGTAACAAATCCAGACATTCGACGCCTCCCACTAAATTCCCCGAAAGCGGTCACCGGAAGAACAATAAATGGTTCTAACGATCACAGGATAATGCTCTAAGTTGCAGCGCGCGTTTCCAGCCATAAATTGCCTGGAAGGCTCGCCAAGGCTAATGTGTTTCAATAAATTTCGCCCGTAAGCAATGGTTAATCGAGAGTTTTCACCGATATCGAAATTTTCTCGGGAACAGTTGTCGCAATTGACTGCACTCGCTTTCCTACTTTGGCAAGTCCAACGCCGCTTTCTCGCGTTTCAACCGATCAACTTCAAGTCGCGCCAAACTCGAAAAATTCCCATTCGGATATTTCTCCAAATACAACTGATACCCTTCAATTTTTCTGCCCTCTCTTGCACTCCGCCAGAACTCAGCTTCGATAGCTGCTAATGATTCTTCCGTTGGTTTGACCGCGAAGAAAAATGGCACCCGAAACAATGGGGTGTTATGAAATTCGGGAAGTTGCGTGTTTCTGCTTTCTTGCGCCACTAGCGTCTGAACCCGCTGGAACATCGCCGCCGCTTGCAACTGAGGGACACGCATTTCTCGTATCAGCGTCCGTGTAAACAGGCTATTCACACCGTCGACCGCATCCGGTGCGACTTGGCCAGCCGATGCAGCGAAGGAAACAATCGTGCCCGCTGGGGCCTGGATCTTGGCCAGACCTGGTGAGGTAAATACGTTGCTGAATGGATTGTTTCGGCTCGCATCAAGAATGATAAATTTATGCCGCACTTTAGCTTCGTCCATGATGTCGAGGAGCTGCGTCACTGGCATCGCGTTGAAGCCGATCGCTGCTTCTGTGGTGAGCTTGGCGTCGATCGGAATAAGGTAGTTCTGGCCTCGGTGCTGCATTCCATGCCCGGCGTAATAGAACACCGCAACGGTTGCAGCATCCA
>JANMZU010000541.1:0-2404 GCA_031383585.1 Betaproteobacteria bacterium | reverse complement strand
TAGAAGGACCCGTAGTAGCCAGCAACCAGATTCAGTTTTTCGTCGTGGTAATTGAGCTTGGCGTCGAACTGCCTGATGGTCGAATCGATCGGCTCGGGTACCAGTAGAATTGCATTTTTCAGGAAGTTGGCCTGATTGAGCGCCGTGGTGGTTGAAGAGCCGCACACATAGGCTGCGCAGTCGTAGCCACGGCCCCACAAGCGAGTACCGGTCTTGTCTTCATTCTTGAAACCGAACTCGAATTTCAGATTTGGCGAGACCCACCTTTCAGCGCTGCCACCCAAGGCCTTGCGCTGCAATTTGAAGTCGTAGTCGCTGCCGCTACCTGGTGTAGTGAGCCTGTTGATCACCGGCGTTGTCCCACCGACATTAGCCATGGCAGTGTTTACCGTGAACGGGCTGTAACGGATGATTTCGTTGTACTCACCGAGGACTTTCCAGTCGCCTTGCTTGTGCATGCCGGCACGTAGTTCACGACTGTCGAGACCCAAATTGCGGCCTTGCAGGATCGTCCAAGTGCCGCTGGCATTGTCGCGGGTGAGGTAGTCAATATCGAACAGGAGATAGCCGCTGTCCTTGCGCATGCCGTTGAACATGCCAAACTGGGCGCGGTCTTTGCTGTCGCCACTGACACCGGCGGCGCCGACCGAGACCGAGCTCGACGGATTAATCAGGTCTTTAACTTCATCTGCAGTCTGCGCCTGGGCTTGACCGATGGCGGCGAGAACCGCGATCGCAAGCAGCGTGTGAGCCATGCCGGGATTTTGTCTGCTGGTTTTCATTTTGTTTTCCCCTGTCCTTAGCGAAGCATGAACTGCGGTGTGGGATTGGTCGCGCTCGGGTTGTTGCTTCCGTGCACCTCCGTGTGGCAATTCAGGCAGGATCTTCCCTGCGTGACGTTGGTGGTGCCCTTGCCCAAGCCATTGGCCGTGGTCGGTGCGGCGCCGGGTACCTGTCTGCCAATCAGTTGCGGGATGAAGCCGCCGTGCGGGGTATGGCATTGATGGCAAAGGAACGGCGCACGCACTTTCAGCATGCTCTCTGCGACCGTGCCGTGTGGGTTATGGCAGTTCGAGCAATCTTCATTGACCGGTTCGTGGTTATGCACAAACGGACCGCGTTTTTCAGCGTGGCACTGATAACAGGTGGTGACGACGCTATCGCGCTTCATCAGCTTTGGCCCAACCGAGCCGTGTGCATTGTGGCAATCAGAACAGGCAACCTTGCCTTCCAGTACCGGGTGACGTGAGGGACGGCTGACCTGCGCGCGCTGCTCTTTGTGACAGGCAAAACAGACTTCAAACTCGGTCGACTTGCTTAGCACTTTATCCTTGGCGACGTGGATGCTATGGCAGTTGGTACAGCTAACGTCGCGGCTTTCATGCGTGCTGCCAGCCCAGTGGGTGCGATTTGAGTCGGACTTGTGGCAGGCAACGCACGACGCGCTTTGGGCTGCGGCTGATGTACCGCCCTTGGTCTTGAACACAACATCGGGTTTCGGACGATTGTTGGAGCTGCCGCCAATGTGCGAATCGCTGGCGCCGTGGCAACTGGTGCACGTGGGAGTACGGCCATCGGCAGTGGTGCCGTGCTTGGTTTTGCCAATATGCAGCATCTTCGGCGAATCGCCTTCGTCGTGGCATTTGGTGCATTTCGCATCGCCCTTGAGGACGAGATCTACCGCCGGGCTGGCGCTAACCGTAGTAGCGGCGGGAGCAGTCTGCGCACTTGCGTTGAAGGCCGAAAATAACCCGGCGACTAGTGCAATAGTGACGGTGCGAAGTAGCATTTCGATCTCCCATTAGGGGTTGTTATTTGGACCTTTCTGCACGTTACGCGCGAGGATCTCGTTCGCATTTGATGTACATCAAACCACCAAAAAAAGACTTTGTTATTCGCACCAACTATGTTGATCCCGTGAAATTCGTTTGATAAACATCAAAAGTTTTCGTGGCAACGCGCGATGCGGCGCATCAATAGAAAAGGCGCAGCACTTTCGCACGCGCCCTTGTCCAGCAGAAGAAGTGTTTACGCCAGCTTGACTGCCTGGATATCTGCCTTATTAGTGTCCAAGCCGAGGGGTTTTACAAACGGCACATGATTGCCGGGGTAGTGAGGTTGTCGTCTTGCACCGCGAAGCCGTCGATGTAGCCGCCGTTCCTCCGCCCTCCACCCCAGCACTGGCGCGGATCACAGGGCAAAATCGCCCCATAAGCCGCGCCAGTGCTTGTGTTTCGCCCTCTAGGGGAGGGCATGAATGCGCGGGTTTGTCAGCCACCTTCCCTAATTGAAACTGCTCACAAACCCCCACCCGATCAGTACTAGCAGGATCAGGCCAAACGCGATCAAGCTATAGCCCAGGATCTTCGAGCCCAGCTTCATTGGTTTAGATGGTTCGTCGACC
>JANMZU010000530.1:0-1538 GCA_031383585.1 Betaproteobacteria bacterium | reverse complement strand
CGCGGCCATGCGGTCATTTTTGATCGCTCCTGGTATGGCCGCGTGCTGGTGGAACGCGTTGAAAAATTCTGTGCAGAAAGCGATTGGTTGCGGGCCTATCACGAGATTAACGAATTTGAAGAGCAACTCACTGACGGCGGCGCCATCATGGCCAAATTCTGGCTGGCCATCAGTCCGGAAGAACAACTTAAGCGCTTCAAGGAGCGCGCCAAGACGCCCCACAAACAATTCAAGATTACCGATGAGGACTGGCGCAATCGCAAGAACTGGCCGGCCTACGAAGGTGCTGTCGCCGACATGATTGATCGTACCTCCACCGACATCGCGCACTGGCACTTGGTGGCGTCAGACGACAAGCCGTGGGCGCGGGTCGAGGTGCTTAAGCGGCTGGTGGAAACGATTGAGGAGAATCTCTAGCGGTTGTCGCAGGACAGCGCACGGGCTCTCCCGTCCCGGCAGACTTCGGCTTGTCGGCCGCCAATCAGGTAGGCAAACGCCAGCGTTGGTGCGGCTCCCGGATTGAAAGTGGCTGGCGAGCCTCATCAAATGGCGTTCTACCTTGTCTTGTCGAAAAGCGCCGCAGGCTGCCCCTGGTGATGGTGGCCCTTCGCGAATTTTAGTGCCGCGTCGACACTGTCCATGAATTCGACCACCTTGATCGGTTTGGTCAGATAGTTGAAGAATCCCGCCTCCATACCCTTTTCGATATCGCGGGGCATAGCATTGGCACTGAGGGCAAGCACCGGGATGTGCGCAGTAGTCGAGTCGGTGGCCAGAATGCGCAACGCTTCAATACCACTAATGCCGGGCAAATTGATGTCCATCAGGATCACGTCCGGCAACGACGCGCGCGCCAGCTCAACGCCGCGGAGACCATCCCGCGCTGTCAACAAACGAATATCGGGCCTACGTTCAATAATCGCCTCAACCAACATCAAATTAGCCGGATTATCTTAGACGTAGAGCAGGGTGTGAATGTACGCTCCTTCGTGTGTTTTCGCAGGAGCGGTGGCTACCGAATCATCCGTCCTTGCGGGAAGTTTTATTTCAGTCGTCAGGTTCAATTCGATCCAGAACACACTGCCTTTGCCGACATCGCTTTCAACGCCCATGACGCTGCCCATCAATTCACTCAGCCGCTTGCACATGACCAGGCCGATGCCTGTGCCTTGCTCGGCGGTAGCTTCCTGGCCGAGACGATTGAACGGCTGGAACAGCTGTGCCATTTTTTCCAGCGACAATCCAGCGCCGGTGTCCTTGACGCTGATGCGCACGCGTTGCGGACCACTGACAACGCACTCCACGTTGACGGTTCCACCCGCGCGGTTGTACTTGATCGCGTTGGAAAGGAGATTGATGAGGACCTGTTTAATCCGGGTGCGATCAACTTTGACGAAGTATGGCTCGGCGAGCTTGTGAAAGGTCACGCCGATGCCGCGTTTTTGCGCTTGTGGTTCGATCATGGCCTGGCATTCGCGCATGACGTCGGCCAACAATACCGGCTCCATCGAAAGCGACAGTTTTCCAGACTCGATCAC
>JANMZU010000937.1:0-9437 GCA_031383585.1 Betaproteobacteria bacterium | reverse complement strand
GTATCCATAGCCAGCTGCGACACGCGAGACTTTTCCCGTCCGGCAGCATCCACCCATGCAGCCTCCGTAATGGCGGGCACTTGTCGCCTCAGCTTCAACAAGGCAATGCGACGCTGCTCCAGCTCGTTGCCCCCATCGAAGCTGACCGGCAACGCAGCCCAGCCCATTTGATGTTCGATGTCGAGGACGAACTGCTCGATTCGAATCGCCGCAGCCTTTGCCTTTTCTTCTTGCAATTCCGCCAAATGCGCCTCGGTCTCGCGCACGGAAAAGTACGCACCGATGCCGCCAGAAAGCAAAAGTAAGCCGGCCACGAGCGCAACAATGAGCGTGGCGTATTTCGGGAATAGCCGCCAGCGGCGCATCATGATGAAAGGGTCGGGCGGCGTGACGATTCACACATGCCAGCAGTTTAAGCGATGATTGCGCGCTGAATTTCCTGCCCAATGACAATGTGGCTACAATGAAGCGGATTCTGGTCAATTCGCCAATCCCCGGCGTAATGTGGAGAACGTGATACTTTCAACAAGGGAGTGCCTCGATGCAACGCGAAAACGTTTGCCGCTCGTACATTTTTATCTTCGCCGTGGGTATTCTTTGCGCGCAGCCACTCCACGCCACTGAAAACGGCGGCACCAACAAGATACCGGGTGTCGATACCGTTGCTGCGGGGCTGATGCCACCAGAAGGTTTGCGACTCACGACCTTCCTGGGCTATTACACGGCCAACGAGAACCGCGACGGCAATGGCAACAAGCCATCCAATATTTCTGACTTTCATTTCACTGCCGAGGCGCTCACGTTGCGCCTGCAATACGTTTGGCCAGGCGTGAGTTGGCTTGGGGCGAATGTGGAGACACGTGTTGGACAGGCCTTGTACACCGACGTCAAGTTTCGCGCCGATATTCAAACGCCGGTCGGCACGATCCGCCGCCGCGGATCCGACCGGGGCGCCATTCCCGGCGGTATTCTGGGACCGGTGTTGCTCGGCTGGCACGGCCAAACGCTGCATCAGACGCTGGGACCCTTGTTGTTCTACCCGACACGCGGATTCGACAAGAGCAAGACCAGCAACATCGCGACAGGCTATCGTTCTATTGCGCCCTACTATGGCGTCACCTGGATACCGAACGACAAGTGGGAAATCAGTACAGCAACGTCATATCTGATTAACCAGACAAATCGCGAAACCAACTACCGATCTGGTCGCGAGCTGAACATTGACTTTGGCGTCGATTATCAGGTGCGGCCTTTCACGCGACTCGGTTTCAGTGGATACATCTACAAGCAGCTAACTGACGACCGACTAAACGGTGTCGCCGTCGCCGGCGGCAATCGCGGACAGGCGCTGGCGATCGGCCCGTCACTGCGTTATCGCTATTCAAAGGATTTCGGCATCACACTTAAATGGCAGACCGAATTCACCGTCGAAAATCGTGCGATTGGTAACCGTTTCTACGTGCAGTTCCTGAACGTACTGTGATGACGACCCGGCCCACACTGCTGCCAATAATATGCAGCACCGTCTGTGTCCACTGGTTGCTGCTTGTCGTTGTCACGTTCGCTTTACTAGTCGCGCCCGCCCACGCGCAGCCGGCGCCGGGCATGCACCGGCTGGGGTTTATCAATGTCGGCCCGGCTGGCCCCAACGCGGACAACCTCGCCGCCGTCAAGGAAGGGCTGGCCGAGCTCGGTTATGTAGAGGGGAAGAATCTCGAACTGATCGTGCGCTGGGGTGAAGGTCGGCCTGAACGTCTTCCCGCGCTGGTCGCCGAAATCATGGCTACCAAACCGAAGCTCATCCTGAGCACCGGCGGACCCGTCACCGCCAAGGCCGTGGTCGCGGGCGCGCCGAATTTTCCGTTGGTCGTCATTTCCGGCGACCTGATCAGTGAACAGCTGGTGACCAACCTTGCGCGGCCGGGTGGGCAACTGACTGGTATTGCCGTGCTGGCGAGCCAGCTCGAATCCAAGCGACTGGAACTGCTGAAACAGTTGGTACCAAAGGTCAAACGTGTCGGCATGATCTGGAACCCGGCCGGCGTCGGCATTCAAGACTACGTCAAGGATGTTCAAGTGGCTGCGAAGCGGCTCAATCTGGAACTGGTCGACGTAAAGGCGCGCAACGTGGCTGAACTCGATCAGGCGCTTGCCGATGTCGCGAAGGCACGCGTGGATGCCCTCTTCGTTGTTTCCGATCCGGTGTTGGGCTTCGAGCGTAAACGCATTGTTGATTTTGCGATGGCACAAAAGCTGCCAGGTATCTACTTCTGGCGCGAATTTGCCGAGATCGGCGGGCTGGCCAGCTACGGCGCGAATTTGCCCACCGTCTACCGCAGACTTGGGTACTACACCGACAAGATATTGAAAGGCGCCAAGCCTGGCGATCTGCCCATCGAACAGCCAACGCAGTTCGCGTTCGTCATCAACAGCACAGTCGCGGCATCACTGAAAATAAAGATTTCGCCGGAACTGATGCTGCGCGCGGATGAAGTGATCAAGTGATGGCCAGCAACCATCCCGGCGGCGGCTCGAGGGCAAAACGTGGAACGCCATTTGACGGGCCTTCCAGCAGCAAAATCGACTGAATGCGCCGTCAATGCTTGAGTTTGATTATTACAACACAAGCTCCGCCCATTCGTAAATTTGTCGAATATTCAGTATTTCAAACCAGCTACACGCGCTAATCTTGAGGCCAACAGGCTACAGCCGGGGTGGGCAATGGATGCACTGAAGAAATACTGGGCGTTTCTCAGCTATAGCCACCAGGACGCAAAGGTGTGCGAATGGCTGCATCAGCAATTGGAAACTTTTCGCATACCGAAGCGATTGGTCGCCCGCGAGTCGCGAGAGGGCAAAACGCCTTCGCGCCTTTTTCCGGTATTTCGTGATCGCGACGAATTGCCTGGCTCGTCCGAACTGGGGAAAAACCTGACAGAGGCGCTCGCGCAGTCGCGCTATCTGATTGTCATCTGCTCGCCGGCAGCGGCGCGTTCGCGCTGGGTGAATGAAGAAATTCGCCAGTTCAAAATGATGGGCGGCGAGGGAAGAATTCTGGCCCTCATTATCGATGGCGAACCCAATGCCGCCGACAAACCCAACAGCGGATTGCTGGAGTGTTTCCCCGAGGCGCTCAAGTATCGCGTTGACGCTTCCGGCAATCTCACCAGCCAGCGTGTGGAGCCGATTGCGGCTGATATTCGACGTGGACGGGAGACGAAATCGATCGCGCTGCTGCGGCTGATCGCCGGGTTGCTTGGCGTGCCATTCGACGAGCTGCGCCAGCGCGACCGCGAACGTGCGCGGCGCAGTTTCACCATTCGCGCTGTCATCGGGGTGGCGCTGGTGGCGATGCTGGCGAGCGGCTTGTATTGGCGCTACCGGCAGGATCGAATGGAGCGATTGGAAGACCTCGGACGCGAGGCGCTGATGCAAAGCCAGCCTACGCATGCCGCGGTGTTTCTGGCCGAGACCTATCGCATGGGTAACGACAGTCGCGACGTGCGCATCATGCTCGATCAGGCGATGCGCAGCGTCGATATGCTCACCTCTGTTCATGCCGACGACCCGGACGGGTATAGCAACGCGATGTTCAGCGACGATGGCACGCGGCTGATTGCCAGCAGCAAAACCGGCAACGTGACAGTCTGGCGGGCAGACAACGGACAGAGATTGCTGCGGCTGAACGCCGATACCGGTGTGGGCCGACGCGCACAATTTTTGCCCGGTGGGCGCGAGATCGTACTTCTGTATCAGAATGGGCGCGTTGAAATCGTTGACGCCCGTAGTGGAACGAGGATTCGTGAAGCCAGCGTACCCCCGGGTTTCTCGCCAAGTCCGGTTTCAGTACATCCATTTATCGAGGTATTCAAGAAGTTGGGGACAGCCGGGCAAGCGGACAGCGTATTGGTCTACGACCTGCAGAAATTACAGGCACGGCGCGAGATCGATCAAACCTGCTTTGTGAACTGGAAACCGATTTCACCAGACGGACAGAACTTCTTTTGCATCGCGACCGGCGACACGACCGGTGTACTTATCTACGCCATCAATTCAACCGTGCCACCCACGCAGATTCTGCCGGGCGTCGCGGTCAGCAGAATTGAGTTGTCCCAGGATGGCCGTTACGCATTCGCCACCACGGGAAATGGAGCCTTGTCGGTTGTTTCGCTGTTGACCCGTAAAATCGGGTTGACTGCGAGCGATCCGGCCGGTGGTGCGCCGATACTCGCCATCAGCAATGACGGTCAGTTCATCGCCTCAGCCGGCGAGACGGGAACCGTACTGGTATGGTCGGTAGCGTCAGGCCAGCTGCACGCGGTACTCGCCGCCCACGCGAGCCGAATCAAGACGGCATACTTTCTTGGCAGCGGCGGCCGACTCGCGACGCTGGGCTTAGATGGCACTCTCAAAATATGGAATCTGCAAAACTCGACGTTAATCAGTGTTGCCGAACCTAGGCTCGGCTACCTGTTGCGGTCTGCCGTCTCGCCGGGCGGCAACAAGATCGTCACCTTTGCGGACTGCCGTGGCGATTTGACAGCCGAAAATGTCGCGCCAACACTAAAAGTCTGGGACTTACTATCAGTCGGGCCGAGCGCCAGCTTCGGTAGCGCGCGGTCCGTCGACGACAGTGAAATAAATGAATCCCGAAGCCGGGTGGTCTTTCACGGCACGCCGATTTCCAGTGTGTGGGATGTGCGCAGCGGCAAAAAACTGTTTGAAAGTAGCGAACGCCTGCAAACGCGCATTGCCGCGAATGCGGAAGGTTCGCGCATCGCCACGGATACCGGCGTGATCAATTTGAAATCCGGCGAGAAAGAGTTTTCATTTACGGGCCACGCGAAAGCGGCGAAAGCAATCTGGAGTCACGATGGCAAGTTTGTCGCCAGTGTTAGCGAGGAGCTGATCAAGGTCTGGGATGTTGAAAAAGGCGCGACGACCGCGACAATAGCCCGCGCTAACCTGCCGTCAGAAGTGGCGCTTTCGGCCAACGGCAAGCGGCTCGCCGTCATTTCCGCGCGTGGGGCCACCCTGTTTGACACGCAGACAGGCGGCAAGGTCGCCGAATCGAATGACAGCTATGGCGAAGTGGACCGTGTCGAGGCCTCACGGGACGGTGCATTGTTCCGCTTCCGAACGTTGAACACAGTGATCGAGATCGACGCCAATACCGCAATAATGATTCGGCGCCAGGGCAACATATCGCGCTTCGGCGCACCCAGTGCCTGCAACCAGCGGGTACGTCTCGACTCCCGCGCGGATAGCAATATGGTGGTGACCGACCTGACAGGGAAAAAACCGGCGGCCGTTCTCTCCGGACATAATGGGCTTTACGATTACATCGACTGTGATCCCGCCATGCAGTTTTATCTCACCGGCGGAACGACAGGCGCCGCCATTCTATGGAACGCGGAAACGCAAAAGCCAATTCTGCGCTTTGTTGGTCACGCACGAAATATCGGTGGCGTCGGCTTTCTTGCCGAGCCGGGGCAGTTTGTGACAACAGGTTCTGATGGGACCTTCCTGAAATGGGCCTTTGAAGAGGAGACGCGCAATCCAGGCATCATCAGCCGCAGAATCGCCTGCCGTGTCCCGCTGCAACTGGACGGTTTTGTTTTGCGGCCGGTCAGCAACGTGGAAAATGCCTGTGGTAGAAGGGGGCCGCAATGAAGCTGTTCCCGCACAAGACACTGCAATGAAACCGGAAATGTCGACTATTCGGTTTTTTCTGAACCCTGCCTTTTCTAGAATGGACGTACTTCTCAAGGAGGGCACATCATGAATATTGCGCTGAACATAGTCAAATGGATCGCCGGGGTTTTACTTGGACTCATTATCGTCATCGGCTTTTGCTGGTGGCTTACTCCCGATGAGGAGCTCAATCCGGAAGCCGAAAAATTTGTCGCGCAAGCACCTGTGCCACCGGCGGAAAAGAACGGGTACTTCATGATCTGGGGGCTGGTCGCTTCGCCGGAGCTTGACCCGCATAAGGTCGGCCAGCAGATCGTTGCCGCGCATGATCGCATCATCGCTTCGGAAAAGGATCTCTCCAGATTCAAGGTGGAGTCTTTCTATGGCGACAATCCACTCAAGTTTCCAAAGGACAGCAAACGGCTCTGCGATGCCGAGAAGGAAAACTGTCTACAGGTTTATCAGGCAAAGCGTACAGAAGTAGAAGCGCAGGCGGAGGAGTATAAAATCTATCTTGCCCGCTACAGAAAAATTCGCGACTACGAAGACTTCGGCTCGGCGATGTCCCAGCAGAACTACCAGACTCCGATACCGAGCTGGCTCCCGCTACTACGCATGAGCGACCTGGTCGATGGTGCCATCGCTCAGCGTGTTTCAATCAAGAGCAGTCGCGAGGCTGCCCTGGAAGAACTTGCCGCAGAAATAAACTCATGGCGGCGTTTGCTGCAAAGCAACGATTGGCTGATCACGCAGATGATTTCAGTCGTGACGCTGCACAGAAAATATCAACTGGCCAGCGCCATAATGAACGCATATCCCGAGTCCGTTAGCGCTTATCCCGTTGTCTTTGCAAAGATAACTACGCCGCTCTTGCCAGGCAAAACAAATATCCAGAGTTCAATGCGATCGGAGGCGCGCAGCACGCTTGCCCTGTATCAGGACTTACATCAGATGGAACGTTTCCTCCCGGATACCGTATTCGAAGGCATGCCGGGCATACCGCTGCGGCTCGCATTGGAGGCTGGCGGCTATCGTTCCAACGCCTCGATAAACCAGTCGTATGTGGCATTCAAAGTGGCCGACGACATCCTCTCCAAATCGCCCAAAGAGATGGTAGAAGGGCGCCAGGCGATGCTTGAGCGGCAAGCGCGAGCGACAGCGCTTTCGATTGGTGCAATATTTTTCAATCCCGTGGGACGCATCATCAACGGGGTTGCGTACCCTGATTACAGCATCTACGCTCATCGCATCAACGATTTAATCGGCCTTTCGCGGCTTGTTGATTTGCAGCGGCGCATCATCGAGGGCAAGGTACCGCTGGCGGACGTGGGTAGCATGCTGACGATCGCCGGGCCCGGCCTGATGGACCCTTTTACCGAGAAGCCCATGCATTGGGACCCAGCCAGCAAGAAGATTTCGTTTGTTCTGCATGGCAAGCGCTTTGCCAATTATGGTTACGTCATGCTAAAAAATATCAAATAGCTTTTTCCAAGACCCTATCGCTTGCAACCCGTCCGCTCACTTGCCGAGGGCATCCGCGAAGTACGCGATCTGCTCGCCACGTCGCAGAACCTTGCGGCCGTCGATCATGCACACGAGGCCTTGCGCGGGGTCGACACGCTGGCAGGTGAGGCAGCCCAGCTTGGCTACCTGTATGCGTTGGCGAGTGCCCGCGCCGGCGCACCGGGTACCGCCGCAAGGATGATCGAGAAGCTGCGTGCCGTGGCAACGACCAGTGCCACGCTCGAAGCTGACATTGAAAGCCTTGCCGGACGTGTCGCGAAAGATACCTTCATCGAGACCGGCAGCGACGCCGCGATCAATGCGGCTATCAGTGCCTATCATCATGCCGACCAGCTGTATCCGAGTGTGCATGCGCGCATCAATGCGGCGTCGATGTTGCGGTTGGCCGGACGACATGCGGAGGCGACAACGCTGGCGCATCAAGTCGCAGCGGAGCTCGCCCCCAGTAAGAATGGGGACACGCATTGGGAGGAAGCCACTCGCGGTGAAGCCGCGCTTTTGTTAGGCCAAGTTGAGACAGCCTGCATGCACTACCGCGACGTCAATCGCCGCGCAGGTCGGCGCTTTGGCGACATCGCCAGTATGCGCCGCCAACTACAGATGCTTGCCCGCGTGTTGCCGGATGCCGCGCGCGCGCTGGCTGAAATTCCCGGCCCGCGGGTGATCGCCTTTTCGGGGCACATGATCGACTCACTGGGGCGAGCGACTGCGCGCTTTCCGGCTGGCATTGAGAGTGCGGTGAAAGTGGCCGTCGAGCGCGTCGTCGAGGCATCCATCCCCGTCATCGGCTATGCCCAGGCCGCATGCGGTAGCGATATTCTTTTCTGCGAAGCGATGCTTTCCCGTGAACAGGAAATCAACATCGTGCTGCCGTTTTCGCGCGACGACTACATCGAGCAGAGCGTGGTGCGTGGCGGACAACATTGGCTGGCACGCTTCGAACGCGTGATGTCGATGGCGACGTCGGTGAGCTACGCCACCTTAGAGCGCTACCTCGGCGACGACGCCCTGTTCGAACATGCTTCCGACCTCATTCAGGGCATGGCTTTTCTGCGTGCGCGGGAACTCGCCGTCGATCCGCACATGCTGGTGGTCTCGGACCGCTCGCAGGCAGGTGCCGTTGGCGGCACGCTGGCCACACTGGACACTTGGTCGTCACAGGCGAAATCGCACGAGGTGATTGACCTGCGTGCCATTCGTGCCGCAGCACCGGGTCAGCCGACGACACTCGCCGCGAATGCGGCGCCCTCACCACCAAGCGTCACACCGGCGGGCCGCACCATCAAGTCGCTGCTGTTTGCGGATGTGAAGGGCTTCAGCCGCCTGCCGGAAGAATTCTTCCCGGTCTTCTTCACCACCTTCCTGGGGCTGGTGCCAAAGACGCTGCGCGACATCGGCGTGACGCCATTGGAAATCAGCTCACGCGGCGACGGCCTGTATGCCGTGTTCGCCACGCCGGAAGAAGCGGCGCATTTTGCACTCACGCTGTCGGACGCCGTCGGCGCCATTGACTGGAACGCCATGGGCTTGCCGGTCGACACACATTTGCGCATCGCGCTACACGCCGGCCCGGTGTTCGCCGCCATCGATCCCGTCACCGAAAAGCTGGCGCACTACGGCACCCACGTTACCCGCGCTGCGCGCATAGAGCCGATCGTGGTGCCGGGGCAGGTACTGGTGACGGAGGCATTTGCGGCAGTGCTTGCGTCGCGCCCGGCGGGTACCTTCAGTTGCGATCTGGTGGGTACCGAGCCACTGGCCAAGGGTTATGGTGCGGCGAGGTTGTATCGGTTGAGAAGTGTGCGACTCAAATTGGGGCCAGCCACGCACGATTGACTGAAGTTGTGTTCCCTCCCCCAGGAAAAAAGACTTATTTCTCGCCCGTTTTATAATGAAGCGACACACTTTGCATTCCCACCCAATGCCAGACACCACCCCTGACCAGTTCAACGCCGTTCGCGAATCCCTGTTGCGCGCCGTCGCCGAGCAGGGCCGCATCACCACCTTCCCCAAAGACACCATGATCATCCGCGAAGGTGAGCACGGTGACACCATGTTCGTCATCCTTGCCGGTCGCGTAAAAGTTTTCTCCAGCAATCGCGACGGCAAGGAAGTTATCTTCGACATCCATGGGCCGGGCGAGACGATCGGCGAAATGGCGCTGGACGAAGGTGTGCGTTCGGCTTCGGTTGTCACGCTGGAGCCGACCACCTGTTCGG
>JANMZU010000509.1:0-4561 GCA_031383585.1 Betaproteobacteria bacterium | reverse complement strand
ATTCGCGTCAAGCAAGGTGACAGGGATGCCGGCATTGGCAAAGCACATCGCAATGCCACTACCCATCGTGCCCGCGCCAATGACGGCTGCGGATCGAACTTCGCGCACGGCGGTATCAGTAGGCAACCATGGAATCTTTGCGACTTCGCGTTCTCCAAAAAAAGCGTGGCGCAATGCTTTGGATTGTGACGACGATTTCAGCGCCAGAAACAATTCACGTTCCTGTTTGAGCGCGTCCTCAAATGGCAAATCGACACAGCCACGAATGGCTTTGACGCATTGCAGCGGCGCAATCAGGCCGCGATATTTTTTGGCGATTTCGCGCTCAAGGTCATCAAACGGCATTTCCGGCACGTGTGCGACAGGCAGCGCCCGCGTCCTACGAATTTGGCCTCCCAAATTGATGACACGGCCAGCAAAAGCTAAGGCATCAGCGAACAGGTCACCCATCGCAATTTCATCAATAGCGCCCAGCGCCACGGCCGTTTGCGCGTCGATCGGTTTGCCGCTGGTAGTCATGTCCAGCGAGGCCTTTACGCCAATCAGTCGCGGCAGGCGCTGTGTTCCGCCGGCACCCGGCAACAACCCAAGCGTGACTTCGGGCAGCCCCAGCTTTGCGCTCGGTGCAGCGATGCGATAGTGGCAGCCAAGGGCGACTTCGAATCCGCCACCGAGGGAGGTGCCGTGGATCGCCGCGATGACCGGTTTGGGCGACTCCTCTATCGTGTGGATCACCTCGCCCAGATTTGGCGGCACTGGCGGCTGGTCAAATTCCCGCACATCCGCACCTGCAATGAAAGTCTTGCCCTCGCAGGCAATGACGATGGCTCGGACATCTGCATTGGCAATCGCAGCGTTGACCGCATCCTGCAAGCCTGCTCGAACTGCCTGATCGATGGCATTGACGGGTGGACTGTTGATCGAAATCAGTGCGATTTCGCCTTGTTGGCTTAGCGTAACCGGCATGGGCTTAATTCTCTTGAAGGTCGACAAATGTCGCTGAGCAGCATAATACGATAGAGCTTCAACACGCGACTTTTGGCGAGTGTTTTGACATAAAAAGCCACATAGTTGTCAGCTTGCTGCGAATTCTTCCCCCTGAAAGTAGAGGATTGCACGTGGATCCCTCGGTATCGAATTACATTGAATTCTCGCTGCTACTTTTTATCGTTCTGGTGCTATTTACCAGTTCGCGCCGCGTTGCCATATACGGCAGGAGCATGGCGACGAACTGGGCGCTTGGAATAGGCATTGTTACCAGCCTGTTGTGCGGCATTTATTTTCAAGGCAAGGTTCCGCCGCAATCGATATTTACTCGACCAACCGACCCGGCTGTATGGCGTCCCGACATGGCCCCAAAGTTGCAGGAAGCCGCAATGCGATCTTCGGCGAGGTCCAAATTTCTGCTTCATGGTGCAATCGCAACCTATCCGCTAGCGTCAGGCGAGCCTGTACGTTTTGAACCCAGCGAAAGAGACATTGCCGAACGCGTCAGCTACTTGGCTGAATCGAGCCGGCAAGAAACTGCGCAGCGAGCATTTCGTGAACGCCAACTGATTTGGCTCCTTACGTGGATTCCCGTGGTGTTGCTCGGCTATTTTGGCGGGCGACTGGAGCTCAACCATCTGGTGAGAAAGCACAGCTTTAGCAGTATCGGCAAACGCCAAAGCGAGGTCGTCAAGCTGCCTGGCCGCGTCGCCAAACCGAGTACTTTTGCAGAAGTCGAAGGCTTCGTTGGCCTGCTCCAAGCGGCCTGCGAAGAGCCGGAAATGAATAGCACGCTTCAAACCATTCTTGAGCAACCAGACGCGATACGGCAGACGATGATCAGGGATTTGCTCGTGCAGTTCGAGAAAAAAGGGGCGCCTCAAATCCTCAGCGAAGCTTTCATCTGCCTGATGGATAGCGAAGTGGCGGAGAAGGTGTACGTATACATTCACAGGTGCGAGCGACCGCTGGCTTAGGATTGGGCTGAGTTTGGATGTCGGGTGCCGCGTCGGTCAAAACGAAGTGTCTTCGCAGAGAATCGCAACAAATCATCGCGAAGCAAATCGCATCGAAAAAAATGTGACACCCCCGCCCAGCGTGCCGTTCGGCGCATAAAGGCTCGGAACACCCTGCCAATATTGGAGCTTCGCAATTTTCATAGCCGACATTTGGTTATCGTGAGTGCTGTACATCATGCGAGTCCGAAGGTCTTTGCCGCATGCGGTATGATAAAACCAGAGTGCCCAAGGCTGCGTATCGATCTACATACCGGTGGAGGAAAGTCCGATGATTCGGGATCAGGAAACACTAAACGTATTGCTCAGCAGCCTCGCCCGCTTTGTACGCGAGCGCCTCGTACCGAACGAGTCCATCGTCGCCGAGAGCGACAAAATACCTGATGACATCGTCCAGGAAATGAAGTTGCTTGGACTGTTCGGCTTGACGATACCCGAGCAATACGGCGGCCTCGGCCTGACCATGGAAGAAGAGGTGATGGTTGCTTTTGAACTCGGGCAAACCTCCCCCGCATTTCGTTCGTTGATCGGCACCAACAACGGCATCGGCTCGCAGGGCATCCTGATGGACGGCACCGACGCACAGAAAGAATACTTTCTGCCGCGACTGGCGGCGGGCGATCTGGTCGGCTCGTTTGCCTTGACCGAACCGGGTTCCGGTTCGGACGCCGCTTCATTGAGTTGTTCCGCCCTGCTCGACGGCGATCACTATGTGCTCAACGGCACTAAGCGCTACATCACTAATGCGCCGGAAGCCGGCATCTTTACGGTGATGGCTCGCACTGATCCTTCCAACAAGAGCGCCAGTGGCATCTCTGCGTTTATCGTAGAGCGCGGCACAGCAGGCCTGTCGCTGGGAAAATGGGATGTGAAGATGGGGCAGAAGGGCGCCCATACCTGCGACGTCAATTTCGAAAACTGCCGCGTACCCGCCGCCAATTTGATCGGCGGCAAAGAAGGAGTTGGATTCAAGACGGCAATGCGGGTGCTCGACAAAGGCCGCCTGCATATTGCCGCTGTGTGTGTAGCCGCTGCAACGCGCATGCTCGACGATGCCTTACGGTACGCGATGGAGCGCCAGCAGTTCGGCAAGCCAATTGCAGAATTCCAGTTGATTCAGGCGATGCTCGCCGACAGCAAGGCCGAGATTTACGCGGCGCGTTGCATGGTGCTGGACGCCGCCAAACGCCGAGATGCGGGCGAGGATGTCGCCACGGAAGCCTCGTGTTGCAAACTTTTCGCCTCCGAAATGTGCGGTCGGGTTGCTGACCGCGCAGTGCAGATTCACGGCGGGGCGGGCTATGTGTCTGATTACGCGATTGAACGCTTTTATCGCGATGTTCGTTTGTTCCGTATCTATGAAGGCACGACGCAGATTCAGCAATTGGTGATCGCCCGCAACATGATCAGAGCCGCAAAACACTGATGGCTTTTTTTGCGTCAGTAGACGAGTCGTTGCCAGTGCTCCCGGCGCGCATCAGCGATGTCCCGCGCCACTGGGCCACCGAGACGCCGTATGCTCAGGCGCTGCGGGACGGCGACGTGGCATGGACTTACCGCCAACTCGCTGCCGCAATCGACGACGCAAAGTGGCGTCTTCGCGCTGCCGGCGTGCGAGGTGGAGACCGCGTTGTCGTCGTGACCGAAAACTGCATGGCGGTCGTCGCAGTCATGTTTGCCCTTGCGGAACTGGACGCGTGGTTCGTGCTGGCCAGCGCGCGACTTACGGCGCGTGAAATCGATGCCATTGTTGAGAACTGCGGGGCACGCTTGACCCTTTTTACCAGCGCGGTTTCGCCGGATGCCGCGGCACATGCTGCACGCCTGGCAGCGACGCGGCAGCAGTGGGATTTGCCTGGCGAGATATCTGTCGGGCCGTTGAACGCAGACTGCGCACCTGAGCCGGTGTTCGCCAACGGTGACGAGCAAGTTGCCGCACTGGTGTACACCACCGGCACGACGGGCACACCAAAGGGTGTGATGCTGACGCATCATAATTTGCTGCACGTGGCAACGGTCTCGGCGAAGCTGCGCTGCCTGACCACGGCGGACCGCGCTTACGGCGTACTGCCGATTTCACATGTATATGGCCTCGCTTCGGTCACCCTCGGGACATTGACGGCGGGCGCCTGCTTGCAGATTGCACCGCGTTTTTCTGCGGCTGCAGCCGCACACGCGCTGATGTTTGATGGAATTACCGTATTTCAGGGCGTGCCTGCCATGTATGCCAAGCTGATCGAGCTGGTTGGAGAGGACGCGAGCTTCCAAGCCCCGCAGTTACATTTCACTTATGCCGGCGGATCACCCATGGATCCGGCCTTGAAGGCGAGATCTGAGGCCCGCCTGGGGCTTACCCTGCATAACGGCTATGGATTGACCGAAAGCAGCCCCACCGTGAGCCAAACGCGTCTGGAGCGGCCGCGATCCGATTGTTCTGTAGGGGAGGCTATTCCTGGTGTGTCGATACGTGCCGTGGACAGTCAGGGGCAGGATGTCGCGATCGGCGAACCGGGTGAACTCTGGGTGCGCGGGCCGAATGTGATGAAGGGCTACTACCG
>JANMZU010000497.1:0-1731 GCA_031383585.1 Betaproteobacteria bacterium | reverse complement strand
AGTGGCGTGAACCGTACTTTCTGCTGACTGGTGGCGAAATGGTTGTGCCAGAACAGCGTCATTTTTTCGGCAAGCGGCGAAGGCGTGGAAAGCATTTCCCGGAACCACCATTCGCGCAATTCAAGCGCATGCTCGCCATTGAGGCGCTGCTCCGCTTGACGCTCCTCCTGTGACATCGCCTGCAATTTGGCCGGTGCGACCGGCTTGTCGTTAACCCACGCCGGTGGCGGCGTGAGCGCCACATTTGAAGCGACGGCGGCCTTGACCAGCTTGTCGGCGGCTTCGCTACGAGAGAGTTTAGCGAAGGCACGTATGTCATCGTTGTTTGCCGCGAACCCGGTGCGGCCCAGCAGGTGGCGCGCGCCATCGAGTCCGATCGCCGCATCCTGCGCAAGGGCAGCAGTCGTGACACCTATCGCAACTACGGTCAGAAAAATCTGTTTGAACATGTTGTTGCCCTCAAAATCCTACTTGTATTCGAACACATCTTTCGGGCTTAGCGTCGCTCGGAAGTCGCCTTTTTCCAGCCAGTTGCGAGCCACTGCGTCCTGCTTTAGGGCGGCGTTCCAGAAGGCAAGCGTACTCGCCATGACGTCCAGCTGGATTTTCTTGTCGCGTGCCGTTTCCGGTCTGCGCAGACCAAAGCCATGTCCGCCAAATACCATGTGATCGCCACCGTCGAAAACCGCCAGATACTTTTGCCCTGCAGGCATGTTTTCGAAAGGCAGCCGCCGGTGTTCCGGCTTGGTACCGTCGTCGAGAATACTTCCGTCTTCAGTGCCCGTAATGGAAAAAACCGGCATTTTGATATCGCCAAACTGCCGTGACAGTGCATTCTTGTTGCGTGCATTCGGGCTGAACGCGATCGCTGCGCCAATGCGCCTATCCATCACGTTCACCGTGACCGCAATTGGCGACTGCTGTCCCGCCACTGAAAGTGTTGTTTGCGCGCCAAACGAATGTCCTGACATGCCGAGCTGCCTGGGATCAGCATTCGCAAACGCGGCTTCGCGCCCCTCGGTGCGACGGATGATCTCGTCGATCACAAAATGCACGTCATCAATTCGCAATGTCAGGTTTGTGATGTTCATGCCCGCCTTCATTTTGCCGGCGATTTCGCGTGGCGGCGCCCCTTTCCACAGCGATTCATCGCTGCCCGCATGCTGCATCGCGACCACGACGTACCCGTGGCTGGCCCAGTGCTCTGCCCAGCGTTTACCGCCTTCGCGGCTGCCACCGAGTCCGTGCGAGAAGAGGACCACCGGAAACTTCGAGTTCGGCTTTTCAGCTTTACCGAAAACGGGGGAATAAAGCTTGACTGGCACGTCGCGCATCCGCGCGTTGTCGCGCCAGGATTCAAGCGCGGCGTCTACCCGGTAAGCGCCCGCTGAAGCAAAATCGAGCTTCGCTGCGACTGCAGTGGCACTCGCATTCGCGCTTGCTGCGACATTTCCTTTTGTATCTGGAGATGCAAGCGATGTTTGTTTTGCAACTGCCTGCTGCTGCCAAATGACAAAGGCCAAAAGAAATGAAATGGCAACCAAGGTGTAGCGCGGCAATACCACGTGTAGCCTTAACTTCATGTCGATTGGCCCGCCAGCAAAATAACTGCTTTATGACTACGAAACATACTCGCTCGTGTCGCCCGACTTACTTTGGTTTGTTCGCCGCGCGCTTGTCGTGAGAAGCCTTCATTTCTTCCCTGGTAATGAAACCATCTTTGTTGGTGTC
>JANMZU010000490.1:0-5280 GCA_031383585.1 Betaproteobacteria bacterium | reverse complement strand
CGAAATCGCGCGCTGCGAGCAGGTCGAGATGCTGATCGACGACCTGAAGAGCGTGTTCGCGATGTGGCGTACTTTGCGGCAATGCCTTGAGCTGCAACGCGAGACATTCCGACAGTGATCTGGCAGCAACACCGGTCGGCTCCAGAGCCTGAACCCTTCGCAAAGCGATGAGCAGGTCGTCTGGCTCCACTTCCATGTGCTCGGCAATCATCGAACACAATTCATCCAGGTCGTGGGTGAGATAACCGTCTTCGTCCAGGTGGGCGACCAAGATCATGGCAAGGCGTTTGTCGCGCTCAGGAAGCGACATCAGCGAAAGTTGGTTTAGCAGACTTTCCTGCAACGTGGCTTCGGCCGCGGCCACTTGAGAGTATTCGCTATCTTCATCGTCATCACTGCGCTGTGAAGCAGCGGCGTAGCTGGTGCCGTCGTCGATGGAGGCGTCAAACGACTGCTCCATGCGATCATCGCTCTCGGCCGGGGCATTCTCCGCTGGCGCTGGGGCAGACGATTCGCCGGCAGAAGCGGCCGTGTAATCGCTTGTGCCGTTCGGGTTTGCGGAAAAATCCACAGCCTCGCCGATCGTATCGACGCGCTCAAGCAGTGGATTCTCCAGCAAGTAACGCTCAAGTTCCTGATTCAAGTCTACGGTCGAGAGCTGCAACAGCTTGATCGACAGCTGCAATTGCGGCGTCAACGTCAGGTGCTGCGAGAGCTTGAGCTGGAGACTTTGCTTCATGGGAGAGCTAATACCACCGTAACATTGCTGTACTACAAGCGGAAGTTTTCCCCTAAGTAAACTTTGCGTACCGCTTCATTATGGATGATTTCCGACGGTTTCCCGAAGGCGAGAACGGTGCCTGCATTGATGATGTAGGCGTGATCGCAGATCCCCAGTGTTTCACGGACGTTGTGATCGGTAATGAGCACACCAATGCCGCGCCGCTTCAAGAACTTGATGATCTCCTGGATATCAATCACCGCGATGGGATCTACGCCGGCAAATGGCTCGTCGAGCAGGATAAATCGAGGCTCGACAGCCAACGCCCGTGCGATTTCGACCCGTCGCCGCTCGCCCCCGGACAAGCTGACCGCCGGGCTGTTGCGCAAATGTTCAATATGTAATTCGTCGAGTAGCGATTCGCGCTTGGCGCTTATCTCTTCGCTGGTCAGATCGCGCAATTCCAATACCGCCTGAATGTTCTCGGCGACTGTGAGTTTGCGAAAGATCGAGGCCTCCTGTGGCAAATAGGAAAGCCCAAGTCGCGACCGACGAAAAATCGGCAATCGCGACAGATCATGACCATCCAGAAATATCTTCCCGCCGTCGACTGGCACCAGGCCAACAATCATATAGAAGCAAGTTGTCTTGCCCGCCCCGTTGGGGCCGAGCAAGCCGACGACTTCACCGCTCTCTACCGAAAATGAAACATCACTAACCACAGTGCGCTTGCGATAAGCCTTGCGAAGCCCATCGACGCGCAAGACGCTTTTTTGAGTGAGAACATTCTCGGTTGTGTTGGATGACTCGACTGGCTGGTTCATTTCGGTGGCATGCGTCGGCGAATGAATTTAATTGCTTTTGACCGGCGCAGCTGGCGTCGATTTTTCATCCGGTGTTTTTGGCTGAATGGTAATGGTGGGGCGGCCTTTATTCGTACTGCCAGCTGTGGCGCTATTCGCCCCAGGAACCGCATCGCGCATCTTCACAATTTCGGTCGCCGCATTGTAGTAGATGTATTCCCCGGTCAATTCGTTTGCACCGCTCTTAAGCCGGGCGCGCGAAAACAGCTGGACCGTATCCGCCAGATCATCGAATTCCACACGATCAGCCGAGCCTTCAATAAAATCTGCCGCCCCCTCGCGTTTTTGCCTGAACGCGATCTGCTTGCTCGGCGTGCCAAAAGCCTGTGCGGTCATCGATCCGGCGGCATCCTCCTTCACGACGATTCGCTCGGCCGTGAGGCGCATCGTACCTTGGACAAGAATGACATTGCCCTCTAATGTTCTGACCAGTTTGGCCTGGTCGAGCGTCACCAGATCACCTTCGATCGTAATTGGCTTGTTACGGTCAGCCTGCTCTGCGTAAAGCAATGTCGCCGGCAGAAACAATATAGCGATCAGTGCAAATCGGCGCAGCAATTTGCTGGCAACGGCTCTCATGGCGTTTTCCGTGATGGTTGTTGGTAGGTAATGCGGCCGCGTTCCAATACAACTCGTCTGGTCAGGCTGTTGAGTTCCATTTTTTTCGCGATGAGCAGGCTAGTTGGGCCGTCGACCCTGACCCCTTCGCTTGCTCGCACCAGGTTCTTGTCGGGAAAAATGTTAATTGACGGCGCAGCCAATTTCATCGGGGGTAGCTTTTCGCTTTTCTCAGACGTTACCAAAACCCCTCCCTCCATAATGACCTCATCGGCACCAGCCAGTAACCTTCCGCGCGGGGCAATCGCAACCACCGGGGGCAGCGTGGGATGCAGCGCCGTGAACACCACTGTTTCCATTGTAGAGGAATCGTCGTCCGGAAAATGCGCCAGCCTGGCCGCTTTCACGGTGTATTGCACCTCGCCTGTTTCGCCCAAAGCCTGCGCGGTGAAATTCTCCACGATCAGGTCAGGATCGTGCCGCTTATTGCCATCTGCGCGCCCGGTGGAAAGCTGCACGAACTGATTGAGCCAAAACGTAAGTGCCGCCAAAATGACCAGGACGGCTAGCGGCAGGGTTGGAAGCGAACGGAAGTTCAAATTGGATTTTCTGCGACAGTTGACGATAAACAGGGAAACTCTAGTACCGGTGCGGCCTCCAGGTCAAAATGCCATGAAACAGCGCACCAATGCTAGTGTTTTAGATTCGGCAAGCGCCCAGGCCGCCACTATCGCAGGTAGGGCGAAACAGCTCTTCCACGGCTAGGGAAGATGATAACGCGAATCTCCGCCGCCTTATCGGTGGGAGCGACTAACTATTTGATTGCGGTAACAGCGGAGGGGCTACTGAGCGATGACAGCACAATGGCCGGCGTCAGAATTTCAGGCAACAATTTTGGCTCGCCGCCGGCTGGGTAAAACACATAAAGCGGCACGCCGTTCCGCCCGAACTCGGCAAGCGCCTCGGTGATAGCCGCGTCCTTTACCGTCCAATCCGCCTTCATCCGCACGATATTGAGCTCGCTGAATCGCTGCACCACCGCGTTGTCGTTTAGCGCCACGCGCTTGTTAACCTGGCAAGTAATGCACCAGGTTGCCGTGAAATCAATAAATACAGCCCGACCCTGGCTACGAAGCTCGGCAACTTTCTCTTTCGAGAATGGTATCCATTGATCTGTCGCGGACACCTGCCCGGCGCCCTTGGCCACTAGGCTACCGGTCGGTCCCGGCCACGCAATAGCGGCACCCACCACGAATAAAGTGACAGCGGTGATCACCGCGCGCAGCGGATTTTCCAGCTGCCATCTGCCGTATAGCCACGCAGCAAAGGCAACAATAACCATGCCTGACAAAAGCATGGCCGCCCCATCATTTCCCTGCTGCGAGCCCAGCACCCAAACGAGCCATACGACCGTCGCATAAAGCGGGAACGCCATGAACTGCTTAAAGCCATCCATCCATGCCCCAGGTTTTGGCAGGTGCCGCAGCCAGCCGGGGAACAATGACAGCGCCACCACCGGTGCAGCGACGCCAAACCCGACGGCTGTAAACACCAGCAACGATACAAATGCCGACTGCGAAAGTGTATAGCCGAGTGCTGCGCCCATGAACGGTGCGGTGCAAGGTGTGGCGATAATGGTCGCCAGCACCCCTGACAAGAAAGCATCGACGACCGGCCCGCGATTTTGCTTGGTCTGAATACCACCCGCCGCCGACTGCAAGCGCAAACCCATCTCAAAAACGCCGCTCAAATTCAACGCCATGAGCAAGAACAAAAGCGCCAGCAGCGTAATAAAGACTGGCGACTGCAATTGGAATCCCCAGCCAACGGACGCGCCCCCAGCGCGCAGCGCAATCAACAAGCCCGCCAGAACCCAGAATGAGCCGACAACACCGGCGAGGAACGCAAAGCCCTGAAGCTTGAGTCGCCGTTGATCGCCTTGCGCATGCTGCACAAAGCCCATCACCTTGATCCCCAGAACAGGAAAAACACACGGCATCAGGTTAAGAAAAAGCCCACCGATAAACGCAAACAACAGGGCAACCAGGAAACCAAGATCGTCGCCGGACGAAGCAGGACCAGACGCGGCCTTTGTCGGAGATACCCCTGCGGTGGGCTTGCCATAAACCACCGGCGCAGAAATCGCAACCGCTTTCCCGGCATGTGCGCTACCCCATCCCGTTGCACTTACCACTACGCCATCAAGCGTCTGTAACGTCGTGTTGACGGGGTCGGCCATCGGTATGGTCAAACTCAGACCGTCTGCGCTTTTGCCGGTGATTTGGTGGCCAGCGTTCGCAATGATCTCATCGCGCAAGGGATAGAAGAAAAGCGCCGACGCTTCAATCTTCGTGCCTGCTGGCGCGGCCAGCGTGATGATGGCTTTGCCGTTTTCGACGCGTGCGGCTGTGTTCCAGCCCGGTAACGTCCCCGGCAGCGCGAACTGCGCCTCTTTGAATGCGCTGACCCAGCGGCTATCCGCCAATGGCGATGAGCCAACTACCGGCAGGTCAATCGACAAGTCGGCACCTTCGGGAATGCATACATCGCTGCAAACCAGCCATTCCGCCTTGGCCTTCAGCGTGATGCTGGTGCCGGCTTTCAATGAGGCTGGCGTCTGCAGTTTCACCAGATGCAAAACTTCGCTCTCATAGCCAAAATTCATTAATGGGCCAAGCGGTAACGGTTTTGGGTGCGGCCACTCGATCGGGCCAGCAGTGATGCCTTCCGGCAACGTCCAGGTCAATTTTGTCGGCAAGCCCGAGTCGCCCGGATTTTGCCAATAGGTGTGCCAGTGATTGATAATTTTCAGGCGCAGCGCGACTTCAATCGGCTGGCCGGGTTGAACTGCCGCAAGCCGAGAAATGATTTCGGCTTCAACGTGAGGTGTTTTTACCGGGGCAGCCGCTACATTGGTCGCAGTCGCGAGCAGCAGCAGGGCGGCAAACCGGGTCAGAAAATTAGGCTTCATGCGTAAGTTTGAGTTTGGACCAGCGGCAATCTGTCGGGGAGTGATGCGTGAATGGCCGCAGTTGGAGTCGCCTAAGTGCGGGATGTTCCCTCTGATTCTACCTAAAACATGTTGGCCAAATTGGTGCCAGCCGGCAGATTCGAACTGACGACCAACCGCCTACAGGT
>JANMZU010000440.1:0-3111 GCA_031383585.1 Betaproteobacteria bacterium | reverse complement strand
GGTTTGTGGACCGCTTACCGTTAACCTGTCCCGCCGCAACAATAGGTACTAGCATTAACGTGGCCCTGCGGCTATTTTCAGTCTGTGAACGCCGCCAATACTTGAGTTTTGCCAGCGTTTGCGGGCAAGGTATTTTCACCTTGCCAAAACCATAAAACTGTATGAATATACAGTTATGCAAACCCAGTCATCCGCCACAACAGTGGCATCACCCGTCTCTGACCCCCGCGTGCTCCCAGGCATTTTTCGCATTGGGGATTTAGGCAGCAGCGTCTCTGCACCTGGTGGCGGTGAGATTCGCAGCGGATTTGATGCACTCGACGAAGAGCTGACCGGACGCGGCTGGTCCCGACCGGGCCTGACTGAAATCCTCTGCGACTACAACGGCATTGGTGAGCTATCGCTGTTGATGAAGGCTCTGGGCTCGTCGGCAAACGTGGTGCAACCCGGTGATGCGATGCATATGTTGTGGGTTGTGCCGCACAATCAGGCATGGATTCCCTATGCACCGGCACTCGCGCAGTGCGGGATTAATCTCGATCATCTGGCCATCGTGCGGGCCAAAAACACCGACGATGCAATGTGGGCTGCCGAGCAGGGATTGAAGAGCGGTGCGTGCCGCAGCGTGCTACTGCGCATGAGCGAGGCCTGGTGCAATCCGCTCTCACTGCGCCGCCTGCATCAGTCTGCCATGGCAGGCAACAGTATCCTGTGGCTGGTCCGTCCGCTAGAGGCGCTCAACACGCCGTCGCCGGCAGGCACACGTATTTCACTAGAGCCTGAGGAAGGCGGCGCGTTGCGTCTGAATTTGATCAAACGCCGGGGCCTGCCAGCGGGAAAATCGGTTCGTCTCGTCCCTCGAACGCTTGCGTGCCTTACCCGCGAACCGCGCTATGTGCGCACGCCTCAGAAGACAACATGGCTGGATCGGATTCTGACCGAGAGTCTGACCACAGCCGATGAGAGCCCGGCAAACCCACGCCAGCATTCACTCTCGCGTGAACATCATTCCTTTGATCCGGCAAGAAGATGATGTCTCTTCTCATGACTCCGTATCTCTCATCATCTTCATTCGCAGGGAGTTTGAACCGGCACATGCGAATCCCATGCCAGTTCAAACAGTGATGATTTCCGATGCTGTGGATTTCCCTTTACCTGCCCGAATTGTCTCTGCAATCCCACACGCGCGGCGCGCTCGGCCATCTGCCGGAAGTGCCGCTGGTGATCAGCGATGGCGTGGCATCGCGCCCCTTTGTGCATGCCGCCAACGCCTGCGCACGTGAGGCTGGCATCGCCACCCAGATGCCGGTAGCGGCGGCGCAGGCACGCGCCACGCAATTGCTGGTAGTGCCGCGCGAGGCGACCAAAGAGCAGGAGACGCTGTATGAGCTGGCCACCTGGCTTTCACAATTCACGCCCATGGTTTGTCGGGAAAAATCGGGCGTATCGCTGGAGATTTCGACCACATTGCGCTTGTTCGGCGGCATTGGCGCCCTGGTCGGGCGCATACGCACCGGTATCACATCGCTAGGACTGCAGGCCACCATTGGCGTAGCCCCCGTGCCGATGGCGGCGTATCTGCTGGCACGTGCCGCACATTACCTGGGCCGCATCCGCATGTGTCGTGAGCCAGGGCAACTGCAGGAGAGGCTGACTGAAATCCCGCTGGCCCTGTTTGATTGGCCACATGACGTGATGCAGTCACTTTCCGCGCTCGGCCTGGTGCGGGTGAAAGATCTGCTGTTGCAGCCACGTTCGAGTCTGCGACGGCGGTTCGGCGATCAGCTACTGGAGGATCTTGATCATGCACTTGGACAATCCGCCGACCCGCGCGAGCCACATCGTGTCCCGGAACATTTTTCCAGTCACACCGATCTGCTGTTCGACATCATCGATGCCGAAAGACTTTTCATTCCCATCAACATGCTGCTGAGCCAGATGGAAGGTTTCCTGCGCGCGCGAGGTGCAGCCGTGAATGAAATTGTGCTGGACCTGCAGCACAATCGCACACAGGGAACGCGCCATGAATTTGGCTCGCGTCATCCTTTGCGCAGCGGGCCGGAATGGCTGCGTTTGATACGCGAACGCCTCACGGCACAACCTTTCCCGGAGGCAGTCGTGGCATTGCGGTTGTCCGCGCCGTGTCTGGTTACTTTTCAGGCGTTGAACGAAAATTGGCTACCCACACCGGATGTCCGACAGGAAAAATGGCAGACGCTCATCGAGCGCGTGGCTTCGCGACTCGGCGATAAAAGTGTTTTCAGCATTCGCGAAAACAGCGACCATCGCCCTGAATACGCCTGGCAGCCAGATCGGGAACGCGGTCGGAAGAAAACTGTTCGCGCGAGCCCGACGGTGCAGGACAAGCCGCGACCGTTACTGTTGCTCACCGAGCCGCGTGTGCTGGTGACCGTTAGCGGCGCACCACAGCATCACGGTGCACTGGCACTACTTGCCGGGCCGGAACGTATCGAAACCGGCTGGTGGGATGGCCGGCCAGTGGCGCGTGATTATTTTGTTGCCAGTAATCCGCAGAAGGAAATCTGCTGGATCTTTCGTGATTACCGGCACGGCAAGAAATGGTATTTGCACGGCTATTTTGCGTGAGTTGTCGATATGAAACTCTCCTGCGCCATTCTGCATTGTGTTTCCAATTTCAGCTTCCTGCGCGGAGCCTCCCACGCTGAACAACTCGTATTCCGAGCGGCGGAACTGGGTTACAACGCGATAGCCATTACCGATGAATGCTCGGTATCGGGCGTGGTACGTGCACATGTGGAGGCGAAGGAACACAAAATCAGGCTGATCATCGGCGCCGAATTTGTCATTCATGATGCCCCTGCCATTGACCGCCTGATCGTGCTGGCAAAAAGCCGCAACGGCTACGGCAATCTTTGCGAACTCATCACGCTGGCGCGTTCACGCTCACCCAAAGGCGGGTATCGATTATTCGTAGCCGATCTTGCCGAGCTTGCCGAATGCATCGCCATCATTGTTCCGACTCCGCAGCACGTTGATGCCCACGCCAATAGCGATGCCATCAAAAAACATTTTCATGCTGCCTGCTGGTTGGGCGCCGCCCTCGATTACGGCCCCGATGATGAGGGCAAA
>JANMZU010000361.1:0-2015 GCA_031383585.1 Betaproteobacteria bacterium | reverse complement strand
GATCGCCGGGCGGCAGGTAACGCCATTGCTCCTCGGGCAATTTTGACATCGCCACCTTGCCGATGCGGATGCGCTTCATGGATCGCACCGCCACGCCGACGCTTTGGCACATATGCCCAATCTGGCCCGCCTGCACACCCTTCAGCGCAAAGCGCAGACGCGTTTCACTCTGCCAACTCACCTTGGCCGGCGGCAACAGGCGAGCATTAAAACTCAGTCCGTGGTTTAGTTGCTTCAACCCGTGCGCACCGAGCTTTCCATCGACCTCGACGATGTATTCCTGTTCGACGGTGGCAGCGTCATCGACGAGTTTTCGCAGTACGCGCCAGTCTTGGGTATAGACCTGCAGTCCGCCAGCGTGCGGCTGCAGCGGAAGGGCGGCCTTCAAGTTGGAAAAATGGCGTTTCAGCGGGCGAATGCCGGACGATTCATCGGCGAGGCGGTTGTCAAAACTGATCTGTGGGATTGCGTCGACTACGCTCCCGGCTATCTGGTGATAAAGAATGGTCACTAGCTCTACCGGGGCAACTTTCGCATCCGCATGCAGTTTGATTTCCTGCTGATCGACGCGGAATTGCGGTTCAAGCACGACATTGCCATCAACGCTGACCCAACCACTCTCAATGAAGATTTCTGCTTCGCGACGGGAGCACGAGACCATTTCAGCAAGACGTTTTGCGAGTCGCACGGGCTCCGACATGATTTTCTATCCAGAATGAATGACGCCTATTGTAGGCGCGCTGATCATTGCTAGGCACTGCACGCCGTGAATTGGCAGCATCCGCCTGCCGTTCGGGTTAAAGTTTCACTCATTCCGCCGTCAATCAAGCCTCGCCTCATGACCCGATCAATGAAGCCGCCTACACTCGATAGCATCACGCTGGAGACGATCGTTACCCGGCTTTCAGAGACTATCGGCTGGGAGGCGATGAGTGCCGCGGTCCCAGTGCGCTGCTTTACACACGATCCAAGCATCAAGTCCAGTCTGAAATTTTTAAGGCGGACGCCTTGGGCAAGAGAGAAGGTTGAGCAACTGTATTTGCGAGTAGAGCAGAGGAATGCGGATCATGGGGCTTGAAGCGCCCATTCTGGGAAGGATCGCAATAGAAAAGAAAACCCAAGCATTGATGCGCCTTTTGGAGGCAAAATGTCTGGGAAGCCGCGTCATTGTTGGAGTTTTGTGGAGATGAGGCTTTCGTCCGTCGCAATGACGCCACTTTTAATAGCCGGCGCAATACTGTTCACACAACTATCGTTTGCGCAAAGTGATTTGCAGCCTGTGCCGACCGCGCAGGGATTTCTTGCTGATGCGGCTGGCGTGTTGTCGGCCGATGACCGAACCCGCATTTCTTCCCGATTAAAGAAGCTCAGTCAGGAAAAGGGCTCGCAACTCGGTGTGGTCATCGTTGCGCAGACCGACCCTGAGTCGCTGGAGGATTTCTCGCAGCGCGTGTTTACGACATGGAAGCTGGGCAGAAAGGGGATTGATGACGGCGTGCTGCTGGTGCTGGCGGTAAACAACAAGAGCCGCCAGTTGCGCATACACGTAGGCTACGGATTGGAGGGCGTCATTCCCGATGCTATTGCCAAACGCATTCTGGCCGAACAGGTGCGACCGATGCTGGACAAGTCGGGACCGGCCGCGGCAATCAGCGTTGCCGTCGATGCACTGATCGCGCGGATGACTGGTGAAACGCCAACCGATGCGAACGCCACGGTGCCAATCTCTCCTGCGAAGGTGAAAGCAAAAGAGACGCCAGTTACCGAACTGGCAGTGAGCGAGTCGCTCTTCAGGCTGGGACTTGGCATATTTGCACAGATTGCGCTATGCGCCATCGCTGCTTTTTTGTTCAAGCGGCGCATTCCGGTGCGCATCAAGCTGTTGATCGGCATCGTACTGGGCGTAGCGCTTTGCGTGTTGTACGCATGGGTAGCCCAGGATTCCTGGGTGATGATTGCGGCTGTGGTCTGGTTAATCATCCCGGGACTGGTAGCGTGGAAGAACCGGGACAGGC
>JANMZU010000346.1:0-1833 GCA_031383585.1 Betaproteobacteria bacterium | reverse complement strand
ATCCACATCCATCCTACCTCGCGGTGGTTTTTCAAAACCTGGCCGTCACGTAACTTTGCCGATCTGATTCTCGAACTCGGGCGCAGTGGTCAGCGCGTGGTGCTGACCGCAGCGCCTGCCCCTGACGAACGCAATATGATTGCCGAAATAAAGAGTCTGCTGAAAGCGCCGGTGGTTGACCTTACCGGCTCGTTATCGCTAAAGGAACTGGCCGCGCTCACCGCCCACGCCCGCGCCTTCGTTGGCGTCGATTCTGCGCCGATGCACATGGCCGCCGCCATGCAAACGCCAACCGTGGCGTTATTCGGGCCTTCCGGCGAAGCCCACTGGGGTCCGTGGAGTGTGGTCCATCGAATCGTCGCCTCCACCGAAGCGCGGCATAGTTGCCGACCTTGTGGCAATGACGGATGCGGCGGATCGAAAGTGAGTGAGTGCCTGACGCAGTTGCCGGTGGCAAAGGTTACGGCGGCGTTGAATGAGTTGCTTGCGATGTCGTGATCGCTTCTCGGCGATGTTGAGTAGTAATGTGACGCCAAAAATACTCTTGTCATTTCGAGCGAAGCGAGAAATCTGCTTCTTGTTTTCGTCGCAGTAAGGCAGATTTCTCAGCCGGTGAGGCTGGGTTCGAAATGACATTGATTATGTTGGGCAATATGCCAGTGCAGGACTAGCGACCACTCGCTATCGAATGCCGATCGCAGGCAGCCCCGGCAACGATGAAACTTTTTCCCGCAGCGCAGCGGAAACCGCCTGCCAAACGGTATCCACGCTGATCTCTGCCATCGGAATATCGCTAGTCGCATCCGGCCCCGCCTGCGGATGATCGACCGCATACAGCGCCGTCGTGTCCAATGGTCTGTAGAGCGCACTACGCAACGAAGGGTGGTACAGCACCACCATAGGTTTTTTGAGTGCGCCAAACAGGTGTGAAGGTCCGGTGTCCACGCCGACATAGAGGTCGGTACAGGACATCATCGCCACGGTTTCCCGCAAGCTGAATGCGCCGGCATAGCTCTTTGACTTCGTGGGCAAAGCACTCGTCAATCTGGCGATACGGTCCTGATCGCTCTGGGCACCGTAAAGCACGAAACGCGCGCCTTCATAGTCTTTGGCGATGCGCGTCGCCAGTTCGATGAAATTTTCGATGGGCCAGTCGCGATAGCTCTTGGTCGCGAAGCTCGCCACCTGCATGCCGATGACCGGCCCGCTCGCATTTGGAAAGTCGGTCTGCAGGCGCTGCCGAGCCGCAACCGTTTCGGGGTCACTTACGCGGTAATCCAGCTGATAGCCATCTGCAGGAATGCCGACGGACATCGGCAAGGAAAGCGCCCAGGCCACGGCATGGATCTGGTTGTCGCCAATGCGCTCGACATCAGCGAACAACTTTGAATTGATGCTTTCACTGTGCTGGTGGTGCGCCACCACGTGATGCGCCTTTCGCAGCGCATAGCGCACCAGCGCCTCGTCGTTGCGCCACACGAAGGCCCAGTCGTATTCGGGTCCGGTGATGACATCGCGCCAGCCGCGCCATAGCGCCGCGCGTTTATCGATACCGCCGATGCGCTGAATATACGGAATATTCTCCAGCACCTCTACGCGCTTGGGATGGCCCAACACGGTCAGGCTCGCGTTGGGAAAGAATTTGGCAATGGCGCGAATCGCGGGGGTGGCAAGCACGGTATCGCCGATGCGAGTGACGTTGATGATCAACACCCGCTTCGCCGCCAGCGCCTGCTCTCTACCGATCGGTTTGATCGGCGCTGTCGTCAGCGTCGTCATCTGCGAGCGTGCTGTCGAAACACGGCTTCCATCCTGTCGAGCATCACGTCGACG
>JANMZU010000245.1:0-5822 GCA_031383585.1 Betaproteobacteria bacterium | reverse complement strand
CAGCGCGGCGACTGATTCGAGATCGCCCAACTCAAGCTTGGGCATGCCACAGCAGGCTTCCTTTTCGACAATCACGTACGGAATATTGTTGTGATCGAGGATTTTCGTCAGGTCGTGACCGATGCCGGGTTCGTTGTAGTTCACATAGCAGGTTGAAAATATCGCAACCTTGCCCTTTGTTCGTTGCCCATCGGTCGTCGTCGTCGCCAGGCTGGGCGAGACATTGTCGCGAAATTTCTTGCTGGCGAATTCCGGCAACCAGGCATCTTTATGAATGCCGATGGTCGAGTCCAGCATCTTGCGCACGGCGGGCATTTTTGCAGTCGCATTCACAAATTGAACGACGACGGGTATCGTCGCCAGCTTGCCATTGCGATCAGTGGACGAAAGATTTGTGTCGCGGAATTTCGTTGGTGAGCCCTGCTTGAACTGGATTGCCTTGGCGCGCAGCATCAAGTGTGGAAAATCGACGTTCCACGGATGTGGCGGCACATAGGGGCATTTGGTCATGTAGCAAACGTCGCACAGGTAACACTGGTCAACGACCTCCCAATATTTGGCCTTTGGTACGCCATCCACTTCCAGCGTCGGGCTTTCATCGATCAGGTCGAACATTCTCGGGAAAGCATTGCACAATGAAACGCAGCGGCGGCAACCGTGACAGATGTCAAAGACGCGTTCCATCTCCTTGAGGGCAGACTCGGCCGAATAGAAATCGGGATTTTGCCAGTCAATTGGATGCCGGGTCGGTGCTTCGAGACTGCCTTCGCGCGTAGCCATGGTTTTTAACCGTCAATAAAGAAATTAAATCGGGTGCGGCCTGTTGCCACACCCGACTGATACAGCGTGACCTCTGTCGCGCGATTAAGCAGTTACCAATGCGTCCAACGCCTTCTGGAACTTGTTTGCGTGTGAACGCTCAGCCTTAGCCAGCGTTTCAAACCAGTCGCCGATTTCTTCAAAACCTTCCTCACGGGCAGACTTGGCCATGCCGGGGTACATATCGGTGTATTCGTGCGTTTCACCGGCAACGGCAGACTTCAAATTGTTTTCCGAGGAGCCGATTGGCAGATCCGTCGCTGGATCGCCGACGCTGGCCAAATAGTCGAGGTGACCATGTGCGTGACCAGTTTCACCTTCTGCAGTGGCGCGGAACAATGCAGCTACTTCGGTGTTGCCTTCAACGTCCGCTTTGTTCGCGAAGTACAAATAGCGGCGGTTGGCCTGGCTTTCACCCGCGAATGCGGCTTTCAGATTGTCGTGAGTTTTGGTGCCCTTGAGTTTCATGATGAATCTCCTGTTCAGTGATCGATCGATTATCTGCATGATGCAGGATCGGAAGCATACGAGGATCAAGACAATTGGTCTAATAGATTGATCATATGATTGCAATAGGAGTTTGCTATGAAACGCAGGCCCTGCAATCAACATGTATTCGAAAATGTGTGCGTGTTAACATCGCGGCCCGTCCACATTTCTCACCCTCTCCCTTGGGAGAGGGCCGGGGTGAGGGGACCGGCTCAAAACTTCTTTCAGCCGGTTCAACACGTCCAAGCCCATGAGCACGTTCGCAAGAAAAATAATCGTCTGGCAGAAACGCAACGGGCGGCACGATTTACCGTGGCAAAACACCCGCGACCCATATCGAATCTGGCTCTCAGAAGTCATGTTGCAGCAGACGCAGGTGTCGGCGGTGATACCCTACTACGAGCGCTTTCTGTCAAGATTTCCCGACGTGGCCACCCTCGCGAGCGCTTCATTGGATGATGTGATGCCCTATTGGGCGGGGCTGGGCTATTACGCACGTGGGAGAAATCTGCATCGTGGAGCACAACAGATCTTGTCGCTACACGGTGGCGATTTCCCGAAGGATTTTGCCGATATTCACGCTTTGTCTGGTATCGGTCGCTCTACGGCCGCAGCGATCAGCGCATTTGCATTTGGCCAGCGATGCGCGATTCTCGACGGCAATGTAAAACGTGTGTTTGCGCGCCATTTCTGCATTGATGGAGATGTGAAGACGAAGCCTGTGGAGGATCTACTTTGGCGTACTGCAGAGTCGCAGTTACCGCGCACCGGCATCGAAGCGTACACGCAGGGCTTGATGGATCTGGGTGCCACGGTGTGCAACCGCAACAAGCCAGCCTGCCTGCTTTGTCCGGTCGCGAAAAGCTGTCGTGCATTGGGCGAGGGACGAATCGATGAGCTGCCCGGCAAAAGCCCGAAGCGGGAAGTCCCGCACCGGCAAACGCGTATGCTGGTCATCATTTCCAATGGCGAAGTTTTGCTGGAAAGACGCCCGCCTACAGGTATATGGGGTGGGCTATGGAGCTTTCCGGAATTGGCGCTTAAAGAAGACATTCCCGCCGCCTTGCAGTTGCGTCTTGGCTTAACAGTTGGCGACGCGCGTGAAATGCCCACAGTCGATCATGGCTTTACCCACTTTTCGCTGACGATTTTCCCCGTCGAAATTACGCTGGAAAAGCAGCCCAGTCGCGCAATGGAGCCGGGGTCGATATGGCTAAACCTTGAGGACGCTATTGAGGCCGCGATTCCTGCCCCGGTGAAACGCATTATCGAGATCGCGAAGTCAGCTCAAGCGATCAAGCGCTGATCGAGCAAAAATTTGTGCAATATCCCAAGGCGGATTCTGGCATCGGTGAGCTCCAGCATTTTTTGCTTGATCGCATTGCTGAATGGCAGAAATTCAGTGAGGCGAAAGCCGACCCATGCCGCGTCTTCGAAACTTGGCTGCGCCATTTCAACTGAACCAATCTTGGCGTAGATCTTTGCCAGAAAATCTGCGCAGGCACTGTGCTCCGGGCAATCACTATGGACATCGTGTGTAACGATCGAGACATTGCCAATGATGAGTCCGCTCCTGGAGACAGACCGCTCCATGATACGAAAACGGGCGGCACCGGTAACCCGTACCTGCAGAATACCCAGATCCGGCATGTCCCAGTCAGCGATAAATGCGAGCGTGCCGATTGGCTCCGGCACGGCGGTTGCCCCGACCTCTTCGCCTTCACGAATGAGTGAAATGCCGAACGGTGTTCCGTTTTTGAGACAAATTTTCGCCATCTCAAGGTAGCGCTGCTCAAATATTTTAAGCGCCATTGTGCCGCCGGGAAACAACACCGACCCCAATGGGAAAATTGGCAGGTCGGATTTCGTCTCCGGATTCATCTTGAACATGCTGCGAATAGAGTCAGGTATGGCGGAAATAAGCGACCTCATAAAAATCAATCATTTAGTGGCGGGATCAGCTGAGATCCCGATGGCGCACCAGCACCTGTTGGTCCGATCCAAAGCGATGTGCAAGCTCTTCAACCACATAAACCGACCGATGTTGGCCGCCAGTGCAGCCGATCGCAATCGTCAGCGCAGCGCGATTGTCGCGCATGTATGAAGGCAGCCAGCGGAGCAGAAAAGACGCGATGTCATCAATCAGGTGTGCGACGTTCAAGTCCGACTGAAGAAATGTCCTGACCGGTTCATCTTTGCCGCTCAGCGGTCGAAGCAACGGGTCATAAAACGGGTTTGGCAAGAAGCGAACATCGAATACCAGATCTGCATCAATTGGAATGCCGTGCTTGAAGCCAAAGGACTGAAAGGCAAGCGCGATCCGATTGCGGTCAACAGCCAGCCAATCCTTGATCCAGCCGCGCAGTGTGTTCGGGCCAATGTCCGAAGTATCCATGCGGAGTCCGAGCTCTGCGATATCAGCCAGAATCCGCCGCTCTTCCTTGATACAGCCAATCACACCCGAGGAAACCCTGTCGGCAAGCGGATGTGGCCGTCTGGTTTCAGAAAATCTTCTGGCAAGCGCCTCATCGTTGGCCTCCAGAAAAATAACACGAAAATCTATATTGTCAGACGCCAGTTGGCGAATGGTGTCCGGCAGCGTGTTGATGGTTTCGCCGCTGCGCGCATCGATGCTGATGGCAATCTTTTCGCTGCTTGATTTCTTTGTCTCGATCAGCGCACCGATCAGGCTGGCCGGCAGATTATCTACCGAAAAATAGCCCAGGTCCTCGAGGGCATTGAGCGCGACACTCTTGCCGGAACCAGAAAGACCGCTGAGAAGCACAAGTTGCATCGTGGAGGGCTCTGCTAATCCGTAGTCAAACTGTCGGCAATGACCGGCTCTATTCCGTGCTGTAGGCGCGAAATGTGCTCGTACCGCCGAATCGATCGCTCGCGCTTTCGGCAGGGATTCCCTCGGCTTGCTCGCGCATGGCCTCCTCGTGCCGATCGATAAAATCTTTAGTCGAGTCATATCCGCGGGTTTGCAGGATGTGGTTGCGTACCCCTGCTTCCACCAGCACGGCAAGGTTGCGCCCTGCAACGACCGCTAACGTTACCGTCGGAATTTCCACCCCCAAAATTGTCGTCGTGCTGGACTTTGTCTGCAACCGATCTAGCCCGCGGAAATACTCGTCCGTGGGGCGCTCAAGGTGGACAATCAATCGCAAGGTCTTGCGTGGTCTGACGGCGGTCTCGCCAAAAATTGCCCGGATATTGAGCACGCCGATGCCGCGCACTTCAAGAAAATCGCGCAGCAAAGCAGGACACCGACCTTGAATGACTTCGGGGCCGACCTGGTAAAGTTCTACGGCGTCATCAGCCACCAGTCCCGCACCGCGCGAAATCAGTTCAAGCGCAAGTTCACTTTTGCCAATCTGTGAGTTGCCGGTGATCAGTGTTCCGAATCCAAGCACGTCCAGGAAAACACCATGGCTGGTGGTGACTTCGGATAGCTCACGTTGCAAATAGGAACGCAGCAGATTGACGAACACGCGACTTTGCTTCTGAGACAAGAACAAAGGCGTGCTGTGCTCTTCACAGGCAGCAATCAGAAAGTCTGGCGCATCGACACCGTCGCAAAGGAAAATACACAAGGTTTCACCCGCGCACAATGCGCTGAGGCTCGCCGCGCGCGCTTTTGGCGGCTGGTTGCTAAGGTAGGCGAGATCACTGGAACCCAGCGCCTGCATCAAAATCGGGTGGATCAGATTGAGGTGCCCAACCAATCCCACACCAGGGCGATTCAAGGCTTCATGTGTGAGCTCGCGCGAGGCGCCTTTCTGACCGGACACCCAAGTCAGCTGCAGCTTCTCACTTCGATCGTCAAATAGCTGCTGTACGCTCAATAGCGGCATACGGCGACCACTCGGTCAGTAATTTATGGATGGCGACTGGATCGGTTTCATTCAGTAGTGCCTCGCGCAAATCCGCGTCACTGAATATTTCCGCCAGTTCAGAAAGCATATTCAGATGCTGCTCAGTCGCGTGCTCCGGCACGAGCATGGCGAAAACCAACCGCACGGGCGTGCCATCTGGCGATTCAAACGGAATGCCTTCTTTGGCGCGAACGAACACGGCAACCGTATCGCGCAAATTTTTCATGCGGCCGTGCGGAATGGCGACTTGAAATCCCAACCCGGTCGAGCCAAGCTTTTCGCGTGCGAAGAGTGCATCAAAAACACTCGCCCTGGAGATCCGATTTTCATTTTCAAACATCAGACCGATTTGTTCAAACATGCGCTTCTTGCTTGTAATTTCCACATCCAGAGCAATGCGCGCGGTCGATAACGTTTTGCAAATAAAATTCATTGGGGGGGTTACGAAGTGGCGAGGTGGCGAGATGGAATTTGCGGCATGCGAGTCAGCCGGAAAAGGCCCGTAGGATAACGCTTTTCGTTGTCGCTGGGAAACGATGTGACCCGCACATGGGAAGTTGGCGGCTGCGATTCAAAACAAAAATGTGCGAGAAATGGTGAGGCGGCCGACTTGTGGTCGGCCGCTTGCGGTTACTC
>JANMZU010000197.1:0-2250 GCA_031383585.1 Betaproteobacteria bacterium | reverse complement strand
GGCAAGCAACCCAAAAGAAGCAGCAGCGAGATTATCGAGTGCATTCAGGCTCGAGTCAGTGCGAGTGGAATCGGCAGCGCTTCCAAATATTGTTGTGGTGCAGTGCGAATCCTTTTTCGATGCGCGCCGAGTACACGGCGGCATACACCTGGACGTATTGAAGAATTTTGATGCCCTCACGCAGGCGTCAAGCATTGCTGGGCGCTTGAATGTTGCCGCTTGGGGCGCCAATACGGTAAGGACCGAATTCGCATTTCTTTCCGGGCTGCCGCCGGCCGCGCTCGGCGTACATCAATTCAACCCCTACCGGAAGTTTGCCCGACATGGCGTGCCGACAATAGCGAGCGAGCTGAAAAAATGCGGCTATCGAACCATCTGCGTGCATCCGTACGCTGCCGGGTTCTACGATCGCGACCTGGTGTTTCCCATCTTGGGGTTTGACGAATTTGTCGATATGAATGCGTTTTCCGAGGCCGACTTGAGTGGGCCTTACATCGGTGATCTTGCCGTCGCCGATAAAGTCGCCGAACTTTTTGCAAATGCAACCGGGCCGCTGTTTGTGTTTGTCATCACCATGGAAAATCATGGGCCGCTACACCAGGAGAAGGTCGCGGACGGTGACGCAGAACGGTTGTATCTGGCTTCGCCACCGAAGGGCTTTGACGAGCTGACCATATATTTGCGCCATTTGCAGCACACCGATGCGATGCTTGGGAAGCTACACGCCATGTTGAATGCGCTTCAGCAACCCGGCTGGCTATGCGCGTATGGCGACCACGTGCCAATATTACCCAGCGTATATTCAAGTAGCGGATTCGTTGACGGCAACACCGATTATCTGATTATTGGTCCAGACGAACAGCGCGACGGCTTGCAACACGATTTTGCCCCAGAAGAGCTGGCGATGTGCCTTCTGCGCTTGGCTGGCTTTACCGACAAAAAGCAAGGTCACAAGCACTGACGCGCGTTTCGAGACCTTTTTGCCTTGGGAGGCTCGCCAGATGGCGTTCTGCAATTCCTGATCAGGATGACAAGCCAGCCAGCCAGCTAGCTTCGCGCTGGTCGCAACATTCCCCAGTTGAATACATCAGGCGCAAACGGGAAAGCGCGCTTCTCAACCATCTCAAAGCCCAGCTTTTGGTAGACCCCAACATTGCCCGCGCTCTGCGTTTCGAGGTAAACGGGCATTTTTTCCGTGTCGATTCGTTCGAGCATATTGCCAATCAATGCGGCGCTTATTCCCTGTCGTTGCTGTGTAGGCTCGACTGCCGTCAGGAATAGATAGTAGTGTGGCATCGGCGCATGCCGTTTATGCATCACGTCGATATGGTAGGCAAAGCCGACGACTTTGGCGGTACCGCGCAAACCATACTCGACCGGTGCCCAAAACATACCCGCGTGCCACATGTCTGCAATCGACATCGATGACTTACCCGGCGGTAGCCATAGCGCGAGTCCGTCGCGCGCTGCCGTCGCATAACATTCGCCGGTATTCAATGCCAATGCGCAATTGCACCTCATGAAATATCGCAATTTCCGTTCTATATCCGGGGGAAAAAACAGTTTGGTAATTGGCGTGTCGGCGAGAAAAACGCCGGTCAGGAAATTGGCCGCCCAATCAATTTCAGCCCTCGTCAGACGCGAAATCGGTTTGTCGTTTTCAGTGCTTGGATATATCGTCATTTTCTGCAAGGCAACCAAGAATTCTCGTGCGGTTCTTTTGGAGACAACATCGCGCCGCATCAATGTAAGCGGTTCACTCAATTATGGCGACAAGCTGCTAGATGTGAAGAATCGGATCTGAGTATCGCGCTACGATTGCATCGTGCGTCATCAGCCGCAACGGCTCAACAAGTGCCTGCGCGACGATAATGCGGTCGAACGGGTCGTGGTGATACGGTGGCGGCGGCTCTACCTCTGCAGCGTGCGATGCAGAGACCGGGAGCAGCAGGTATCCCGCGGCTTCAAAGAAATTCAGCGCTTCACGTGCGGACACAGGCATGTCGCCGCAACCGAGAAAATGCTTAGTGGCAATTTCCCAAATGCTTGCAGCACTTATCGAGATATTGTTTTGAGGCGACCCGATCTTCGCCCGTGCTGCCGTTGGCAGCCGAGGGCTATAGACGATTGCCCACAGCGCATCCTGCGTATCCTGAAGCAGATTCAAGGCGCATCACCAACTTGAAACGATCGGGCGACTGGATTATTGTTTTTGTCGAAGGCGTCAGGTGCGTCGAAAGAACCCTTCAC
>JANMZU010000181.1:0-1688 GCA_031383585.1 Betaproteobacteria bacterium | reverse complement strand
GCGCTTGACTGCATATTGCGACAGTAGTTAGTCGAGGTTGGTGCTGTCGATTTTTGGGTCGTTGAAATAGCCCCGATACCAGATCGGGCCGCGCGCGCCATATAGCAATGCGGCGGGTTGTGCGGCACGTATGGCGTCGCGCGGCAGCCCCAGTGTCGTACGAAAAGCCTCGTTGGTTTCTTGCGCCGTCATGTTCAGCGCCGCGAATTCAGGGCTCAAGCCACCGTGCACAAACAGCATATCGTTGACCTGCAGCAGCATCGGTTTGGACCGCAGCCAGCGCCCCAGCACTGTCTGCTCGCTGAACAATCCCGGGTAGGTGTCGTTCAATTGTTTCGCAACGGCGGCGTACTTTGGATGGATGTAGCGCAAGTCATCGTAGAACACCATGGTCTCGTGATTGCCCAGCAGGACGTGTAGTGCGCCGCCCGCTGCGGCTGCCTCGGCCTCGAGCGCGTACAGTAGCCACAGCACCTCGGTGACCTGTGGCCCGCGATCAAGCATATCGCCGACCATCACCATATGCCCATCACCGAACGACCACTTCATGTCGTCGTCGATGATTCCGTTAGCTTGCAGCAGCTTCACCATCGTATCGAATTGACCGTGCACGTCGCTCAAGGCGACCAGTTTCCTCGCGGTGAATTTGACCGCTACGGGAAGGGTAGGAGATGCGTCCCGGATGGTGATTTGTTTTGGAAAGCCGCATGCAGGTTTGATGACGGCGCCCGCTGCATTGGCGATGGCTTGCTTGACTGTTTTGCCCTTGCATACCCATGAAACGTCGAGGCCGGGCTTGCCGGCTCGATAACTGGCGTAGGGCCCGTCGCTGGTGGCTATATCGGCGGTGGCTTGCGTGGTGCTTCGTGTGGGCTTGGCCGTGTCCGCGAACGTGGCGGTTGAGAACACAAGCGCAGCGGCGACAAGGAGCAGCGGGAGTTTCGTTGATGGCACGTAGGGGCTCGATTGACGGTGGGGTGCAAACACGCACACCAGCATCTCAGCGCAGAACCTGATTGTGCCGAACGATGCTGGGACAAAGTGAAACTATAGCGCAGAGCCATTTGGGTGCGGTTTAGCGACACGCGCTTTCGAATGGCAGACCTCGTGACTTTCTGAATTTTCAGCAAAACCCTAGCATCCATGCGGCTTTACGGCAAATTTTGGCCTGAGTGCCGCCACGGTGCTGGAGTTTGCCAATTGCGCCGAAGTCCGTCACCAACTGCTTGCGCCCATCGCCGGACGCACCGGGAAAATATTTTCTTTAAGCGTGAGCCCTTTTCAAGCGCTTTGCTGCATTCACAGATAAGGAGTCGTCGCCAGCCATTGCGCTACCGCTTCCACAGCATCTTTGGGTAACGTTTAGAGGATTGAAATGAAGAAATTCCTGCTTTCGGTTGTATTTTTCGCGCAGTTGATGTTTTGCAACGTCTGGGCACAAACCACGCCGAACTACAGCGACCTCTGGTGGAATCAGAACGAGTCCGGCTGGGGGATGATGCTCAATCATCAGGGCGACGTCATTTTTGCGCCGTGGTACACCTATGGTCAGACGACCTGATCTCCTGGATTTTGCTACGATCCCGGTTTTTCGCAAGTGCAGATTTTCTACGTATCTACGCGATGCCCCACTACAAACACCATCCGTAAATCGGTGCGCGGGAACACCGTCTCGGTTTGATTTAGTT
>JANMZU010000161.1:0-3664 GCA_031383585.1 Betaproteobacteria bacterium | reverse complement strand
ATTAAAAGTCCGCTGCTCTACCAACTGAGCTAACGACCCAACACTTTTACAACTTTGCACTGCGTAATTCTTGGTGGGAGTCCGCTGCTCTTCCACGGAAAGCCCTGCATGGCTTTCCGGTTCGTCCGGCGTGAAGCATGCTTCACGAAACCCCGGCCTCACCCAACTGAGCTAACGACCCAACATTGCTACGAAATCAACTAATGCATTCGGGCAACAACCAAGTGGAGGAACGTCACCAACGAAGCCCTAAATTATAATGCCGTCCGCATTTCTGGTCAAATGTAGTTTCGTTGGCATTTGTACCGGCGCACGCATGACCCGGCGCAAGAGTGCGCATTCCACCATTTCGCAGTAGCATGTGCCCATTCCTTCAAAATTCGACGCAGAGGAGAAGCACACATGAAAACAGCACTGACTATCGTAGCTGGCGCGGCCCTCATTTTTACGACCTGCGCGCTGTCGCAAGAAATGCCTGGCGGGCTGTGGGAGATGAAGATGAAGATGGAAATGCCGGGCCTGCCGCCGGAAATAGCCGCTCAAATGGGCAACCGCACCATGACGCATTGTGTCAAACCGGGTGAACGCAAATGGTCCGAACAACGCAATCCCAGCGACCGCGGCGACCAGCAATGTGAACAGACCGACATGAAAGTGGACGGGAACAAGGTGTCATGGAAAATGAAGTGCAAGGACGGCACCTCGGGCGAAGGCACGGTGACGCACAACGGCAAAGACGCCTACAAAATGGACATGGCGATGAACTCGCCGCGCGGAAACATGAAGATGCAGACCGAAGGCAAGCGCATCGCGGATACCTGCGAGAAGAAATGACGGGAAACACAGAAGTCGCAATTTGTCATAGTTGCAAATGAAAATGGGAGCCGAGGCTCCCATTTTCTTTGCAACTATTGCTGGCCTGACTAGGCGGCCAGCGTTTCCTGCAGCGCGCCATAGCGCGTCTTGAGTGCGGCAGGCATGTGATAGTCGAGCTTTGTCAGCAATTCGCTATGCAGTGTGAGTTCCTGTTGCCACTTTGCCTGATTGACTGTGGTGATCTCATTGAAAGTCGCCTGCGAAAAATCGGAGCCGCTCCAGTCGAGGTTAGCGTAGTCAGGAATGTTTCCAAGCGTTGTATGGTTGGCAGATGCTTTGCCCTCAACGCGCTCGATGATCCACTTCAAGACGCGCATATTGTCGCCGAAGCCGGGCCAGACAAACTTGCCCTGCTCATTCTTGCGGAACCAGTTAACGCAGTAGAGCTTTGGTGCGGCGTCACCGACCTTGGCGCCGATGTTGATCCAATGGTCGAAGTAGTCCGACATGTTGTAGCCGCAGAAAGCGATCATCGCAAATGGATCACGGCGCACCACACCAACCTGGCCGACGATGGCGGCGGTGGTTTCGGAGCCCAGCGTCGCGGCCATGTAGACGCCTTCATTCCAGTTGTTGGCTTCAGTCACGAGCGGCACGGTAGTCGAACGGCGGCCGCCAAAAATCATCGCCGAGATCGGCACGCCGGCCGGGTTATCCCATTGCGGGTCAAGCGATGGGCAACTGGTTGCCGCAACGGTGAATCGCGAATTGGCATGCGCGGCGAGTCGGCCGCAGTCTGGCGCCCATGCATTGCCTTGCCAGTCGGTAAGGTGCGCGGGCGGTACCTTGGTCATGCCTTCCCACCACACGTCGCCGTCAGGTGTCAGGGCGACGTTGGTGAAAATGGTGTTCGACTTAACCGATTCCATGCAGTTCGGATTGGTCTCATATGAAGTGCCGGGGGCGACGCCGAAAAAGCCTGCCTCTGGATTGATGGCGTACATTTTTCCGTCGGCACCGGGTTTGATCCAGGCGATATCATCGCCGACGGTGGTGACTTCCCAACCTTGCTGTTTGAACGATTCTGGCGGGATCAGCATCGCAAAGTTTGTTTTGCCGCAGGCGGACGGGAACGCTGCGGTGACGTAATGCTTCTTGCCTTCGGGTGTCTTCACGCCAAGGATCAGCATGTGTTCAGCCAGCCAGCCCTCGGCCTTGCCCATCACCGACGCAATACGCAAGGCAAAGCACTTCTTGCCGAGCAAGGCATTGCCGCCGTAGCCCGAGCCATAAGACCAGATTTCGCGCGTGTCGGGAAAATGAACAATGTATTTGTGATCGTGATTGCACGGCCATGCCACGTCTTTCTCGCCGGCCGCCAGCGGCGCGCCTACCGAATGCAGTGCGGGCACGAATTCCCCGTCCGGTCCTAGTACGTCCAGCACTTTGCTGCCCATGCGCGTCATCAACTTCATATTGACAGCAACATATGGTGAATCAGAAAGCTCAACACCGATGTGCGCGATATGCGAGCCAAGTGGGCCCATGCTGAACGGCACCACGTACATGGTGCGGCCGCGCATGCAGCCGTCGAAAAGCGTGTTCAGCGTGCCCCTCATCTCGGCAGGCGCGATCCAGTTGTTGGTAGGCCCTGCATCTTCTTTGGTGGCCGAGCAAATGAAAGTACGGTCTTCGACGCGCGCCACATCAGAGGGGTCGGAAAGCGCCAGATATGAATTGGGACGCAGCTTTTCGTTAAGCTTTTTAAAGGTGCCTGCCGCAACCAATTCACCGCAAAGGTGCTGAAATTCGGCGTCGGAGCCATCGCACCAGTAAATGCGATCAGGCTTGGTGAGAGCGGCGATTTCCGCCACCCATGCCAGCAGCTTCTTGTTGCTGGTCGGCGCGTCGTTCATCTGAACGGGCGTGGTCTGTGGAATGGCTTTGGCTTGCGCATGCATTTCGAATTCTCCGGGAAAGCACCAGCTGGCTGGTTTGAAATGCAATCATTACGACTTGTCGCATTTTCGGAATTTGTGGGCGCACAATTATCCCACATTGGCGTGACAAGAGACACGTCAGCACCTGTTTGCATTACTTTGAAACCGGTTGCAGCGATTGTTGCCCGTAGGTCTGGAATTTTTCAATGACAACCTGCATTTCCGTCTCCAACAAGAGCGCGGGCTCGCCGATCTGCAGGGCTTGCCAGTACATTCGCGCCAGCGTTTCCACCTCCACTGCGAGAGCCAGTGCCTTCTGCAAACTCTCGCCACAGGCAATCATGCCGTGATGGGACATCAGACAGGCTTTGCGATGCTGCAGTGCAGCAATGATATGGTCGGAAAGTTCCTGAGTGCCGAAAGTCGCATATGGCGCGCAGGGGATGTCCTTGCCGCCGGCTATCGCCACCATGTAATGGAAAGGTGGGATGCTGCGGTCCATGCAAGCGAGCGTCGTCGCGTAGGGCGCATGGGTGTGGACGATGGCATTGACACTTTCGCCGGTTGCCTTGTAGATATCTCGATGAAAACGCCATTCGGAGGAGGGCAACACCGTGCCTTCATGCTCGCCGTTCATATGCATCAGGACAATTTGCTCGGGTCGCGTTTCCTCATACGGGATACCGGTGGGGGTAATCAGGAAGCCCCCATACTGGCCTTCCCCCTCGACTGCGGAGGAAGGAGTGGTGCGCGCGCTGACGTTACCCGCTTTGCCCTGATTGATGCCGAGTTCATTCATGCGCAAGGCGGTGCGAATGATCTCATTGCGTAGGGCTTTGTGGGGGACGTGATCGAGGTTCAGGAATGACATGGTGGCTAGCTCTTGAGCTTAGTGGTGAGCCGATCAG
>JANMZU010000141.1:0-2502 GCA_031383585.1 Betaproteobacteria bacterium | reverse complement strand
CAATCTGGTAACGTTGTGTTTCGGTGAGGGGTGGCATGACCGTTTCTCCTTTTGTCTTAGCAACTAAAGGGTACCGCGATTGCTTCTCTTCACCCCTTCTCTTTCGACCTAAAGTGCGACAAGTCGAACGCAAACTTTCCTTTTCCGCCTGAAATCCTCGCCAATAGGCGCTCTACGTGTTTCTGCTCTATTCATGCCTCAGCCACCGAATAGGCGTGGAAATGAATATCGATGCCACCGGGAAATGCGCGCATCGACATTTGCATTTGGACTCGAATGCAGGCATTCGCAAGGATTGATCGCTGCGCTGGCTTGAAATGGTCAGCGTCATGTTGTTGACCGATGGTTCTAGACGCGCAACTTGACTGGCCGCTACCGACCCGTTGGCGACATTAGATCTGCTCTAAACCCGACATAGAAAAGACAATAACCGGAGTTTAACACCCCCAAAAATAACGCTTTCATATTCAATTACTTAGCGCGTACTAGTATTTGAACAGCTACATTTCTGTCGCTTTGGGGTCAGACGATCAGTTTCTTGACACCCCCCGCAGCCGAATTGATCCTGAGCGCATCGTAGATAGCCATCAGTGCCGGCTCGGCTACCGTACTCTTCCTGACATGCACCGTCCGCCCATCCCGCCGGCGCAGGCTGGTCGTCACGCGGCGCTGGATAGTGAGCGTCTGCCTGAGACTTTCCCAAGAGTCAACAATGCCCGCCTCCTTCAACTTCGTCCGCAACAACTGCACACATTGATACGCCAACACCGTGATGAACAAATGCCCATCGACGCGATTCCCTGTTGAGTGAAATACCGGACGCAGGCCCAGTTCACTCTTCAAGCTCCGAAATACACTCTCCAGATCGGTCAGCATCGAATACGTCCGCCACAGCGTCTCTTCATCCCACCCGGTCTCGTTACTGCGCAAGCAATACACCCCCGGATGGGTCGCCATCGTCCCGACCACCAACGACTTCTCCCATGTCAACGCGGTTGCCACCTTGCCGCTCTCATCAGCCGTCAGCGCCACCGTGTAATGCTGGCTCGCCCCCCGACTCTTCTGCTTGAGCCGACCGATCCGCTCCAACAGCTTGGCAACACGCTTCTCGGTGCGGGGCTTGTTAAGTCCATCGGCCATCTTTTGCAGGCCCGCTTCAAAGGCGCTGGTAAAGCGCGTCACCATCGCCGTCTCTTTCGCCTGACGTCCCTCAGAGTGGCAATACAGCCGAACCTCTTTGCCGTCCTCACTCACTTCCCGCTGTAGCCGCACCGTCTGACCCCCGGCCGTCTCGATGGCCACCGCCGTAGACGCATCGAATTGCCGGGCTCCGCCGCGCCTGACCACCAGATAACGGTAACCCTGCGCCACCAGCCAGTCCAGATTAGCCTCGGTCGCGATCCCCGCATCCATGATCACCATCGCACCCTTGGGTGCGTCTAATCCGGTCAGCATGCAAGCCAGCGTCGTGCCTTCGGACACATTGCCCTCAAAGGTCTTGGAGCGACGCACAAAGCCGTTGCCGTCGAGCACCAGACCGAGCGTCACCAAGGGGCAATCGCTGCGTTTCTCCTTTGAGCGGCCATGCTTGGCGTTCGGGTTGGCAGCGGCTTCGCCTTCAAAGTAGGTATTGGTCAAATCGTAGAGGGTGACAGTCGTTTCCAGACTAAACAGGGTTTGTAGGGCCTTGAACACATGATCCTCGATTGCCTGCTGATGGCGCATCAGCAGATCCGAGGCGCGGTATAGCCCCATGTGCGACATGCCGTTGAAATCGACATCGATCAATTCGCCCAGTGCGCTGTGGGTTTGCAGCCAGCGCCAGCTAGAGAGCTCCGATGCCGGTCGTGCCATGCGGGCGATGAGGTTACCGACAATAGCGGCACGCATGACCCCGTTGATGCCGAGTGCGGTGAATTTCTCAACCAGGCCCAGTTGCGATAGCGCATGTAGGGCAACATGTTCGACGCCGACCGAGCGCGCCTGGGTCTGTTGCAGGGAGTTGATGTCGACTTCCTGGTAGTCCGTTGCAAGTGGTTCGGCCACCGGTTGGGACACCGGTTGGGCAGACGCATCGCTGCCCCCTGGGGAACTGATCGCGTCGTGGTTCATGGCACCATCGACCCCCGGTGCGCGGGCGATCAATTGGCCAACGTAGCGTTGTGCGGCCCGTTCGATATGTGCCGCACAGGCGATGGCGAGCAGTGTTTCCTGTGGTTGCAGCAGTTGTTCGATGCGGCTACAGAGTAGTGGCCAGTCTTGCTGCTTGATGGGAAAGTGCCGACCGAGATTGAGGACCGTGATCTGGCGCACCTTGCCGCCGATGCGCTCGCCGCGCACCAGGCGGAAGGTAAAGTAAGCCTCGCCGGTGGCTTTGTTGTTGGTTTTGGTTTGACGGATAAACATGCCCGGATGCTACGCGAAAGGCAAGGGCAAAAGTGAATGCGGCCTACGATTATGGCACAACAAAACAACTTATAAATCGTGAACCTATATAAAACA
>JANMZU010000134.1:0-10989 GCA_031383585.1 Betaproteobacteria bacterium | reverse complement strand
TTTCGCTGTTTCTGATTCTAGCCAACAGCTTCGTGTTCTCGCCAACAATGGTCGCCGTCATCATTGGCGGCGGGGTGCTGCACCTCGCCTACTTTCTGCTGCTCGACCGCGCCTACCGTAGCGGTGGTGACCTGTCCGTCGTCTACCCGCTGGCGCGGGCCACCGGCCCGCTAATCACGATTGTCGTGGCCACGCTTTTCTTCGGTGAGCGGATGTCGCTGGTTGCGGTTGTTGGCGCATTGCTGATCGGGGTTTCTGCGCTGCTGCTGACGGGCAATCCGGCAAAATTGTTCAGCAAGGACGCCACAGCCGGGGCGGGCTTCGCCTTGCTCTGCGGCTGCATGATTGCCAGCTATACCGTCTGGGACAAACAAGCTGTCGCGGTGCTACTGATTCCACCGGTCGTGTACGACTGGGCTGCCAACCTGTCCCGCATCATGATGCTGACGCCATTGGCCATGCAGCGGGAGCCCGGCGCCATCAGTCGCGCCTGGCGGAACCATCGAAAAACGGTTATCGCGATTGGCGTGCTGAGTCCGCTGTCGTATATCCTGGTCTTGACGGCGATGGTATTCACGCCGGTGAGCTACGTTGCCCCTGCACGCGAGCTCTCCATCCTTTTCGCCGCCTTGCTGGGCGCGCATGCCCTGAAGGAAGGCGATGCGAAGCGGCGTACGACTGCGGCTTGTGGCATGGTGCTGGGTGTGAGCGCGCTGGCGCTGGGCTGACCGCAACTCGTGGCGGCACTATAATCTGATGATGATTTCATCGACCGAACACTTGCACGCCAAGCCACACTGCATACATGGTGACGCCAACCACGCCCCACTGGCGCTGGAAAAGAAGTCAGCGGATTCGCACGGTCATGCATGTCATGACGATCATGGCCATGCCCACGGACACGCGCACGATCACGGTCATCACGACCACACCAGCCATCAACACGACTATCGCGCCCACGACAAATCGGTGCTGATGATCAGCTTCATCATCACATTGACAACGATGGTGGTAGAAATCGTCGGCGGTTTGCTCACCCATTCGCTTGCGCTGGTATCCGACGGCATCCACATGTTTACGCATGCGTTTGCGCTGGGACTGAGTTGGGGCGCCATCGTACTGGCATCACGTCCGGCGAATATCGAAAAGACCTTCGGCTATTACCGCGTAGAGGTAGTGGCCGCGTTCGTGAACGGCCTCACGATTCTATTTTCTGCGGTCTGGATCGTGATCGAAGGTATTAGCCGCCTGATTACGCCTGAGCCGGTAAATATTGGCGTTACCCTGATCATCGCCATCGCAGGCCTCGTCATCAATCTCATTACCGGCGCGATCCTGCTGCGTGGTGACCAGTCGAACATGAACATCCGTTCGTCGTTTCTGCATATGCTGACGGACACCCTGTCGTCGGTGGCAATCATCGTCGGACTTATCGTCATCCACTACACGGGATGGCAGATGATCGATCCGTTGCTGGCGCTGATTGTTGCGGTGATTATTCTCAAATGGTCGTGGTCGCTGCTGCGCGATTCGCTGCACGTGCTGATGGAGGGTTCGCCAATCGATGTGCCCGCGCTCAAGGAATATGTGTTGCACGAATTCCCGGACGTGCTGGATATTCACGACGTACACGTCTGGCAAATTTCGCAGCGCTTCAATTGCCTGACAGCGCATGTCCGCATTAAGCCCGAGGCGGTGACCGACTATTCAGCGCTGGTGTTGCGCATCAATACGTCGTTGCGCGAAAAATTTGATATCGGCCACACCAACCTTCAGCCGGAGTGGACGTAGAGCTGTGGCGCTGCGGCTGACCGCTGGCAGGATCAGGACGGCGGCTATCTGACGGCCAACTAGGAGCTTTACTGCGCCCAGAAAGTGCTAGGCGATCTGTTGGTCGAAGCTAACCGTACACCTTCGCATGTTTCATGGCCGCGGCGGCACCGTGGGGCGTGGCGGCGGGCCGACGTTTGAAGCTATCCTCGCGCAACCGGATGGCTGCTCGACATCGGAACTCAAGATCACCGAGCAGCGTGAAACTTTCGCTGCCAAGTATTCGGACGCCGAACTCGGTCGGCGTAATTTCGTCTGCTGATTTCGGCAAATGGCGGGAAAGGCCCGTGGATATTAGCGTTTTGACAAGTTGTCTGTTAAATAGTGTCTGACGCCCTTTTCCTGCTTTTCCTGTTTTTCCTGCGATTGACTCGAACGGGAATGGGCGGGATACTCAAAAAAAGTAGCATTAAAACTCCTATCCTTGATTGGCACTCATGAGCAGACCCCCACCGGTGCGCGTACCGCCCAAGCAAAAGATGTCGGTCTGGGGAACGCCTTGGCCGCTTGATCCGTCCTTGCTCAGGGTTCGGCTTAAGTACATCGGCGCACGCTTTTTGCAAATGCCCGAACCGCGAATGTCCCTGCGCAACACCGAGGAGATTCTTCGCTTCGCTGAACAAATGCTCGACGACGGCGGCGCACGTGCGGCCACGGAATTGACGCGCCTGGCAATCGAGGAGGACCCCGAGCAGCGCCTGTTGTGGCTGTTCCTGTTCGCGCGGGCATTCGAGACCGACGATGCCCAGGCGTTCGCGGAGTTGCAGCCGATTTTCACCGCGCGTTTTCCTGCCGACGCGGCGCTGGGCGAGATCGAGGTACTTAGCCAATGGCTGGCGGCACCGGGACATCCGCCGCCCGATCCGGGCCGCACGGCACCTTGGCATCCGCGCGCGCTTCTCGGCCATGACGGCCGCGACCAGCGCCTGTTTCACGACCGGTTGGGGCAAATCGCCCAATCGCCGCCGGTGCGATGACAATGTCGACGACCGGACCAAGCAGTACCCAGCCAGTGCCGCTGTCGCACGATGAAATCGTCGGGCGCCATCGTTCGCTGGAAAAAAATATGGTGGCGTTCAAGCCTCGCGACACCGTCAACGCTGTGACGCAGGCGTTGCGCGCATTTGAAGATGCAACGCGCTCCGAACGCGAGCACCTGTTCAAGACCGGCATGTTCACGACCAAGGTTGACCAACAGGCGGCGTCCTGGCTGGCCGACCGCTACGAGCACCTGCTGCTACTTGCCCGCAGCAGTATCACTCGTGCTTTTGGAACCGAGGATGTGGACAACGGCCTGCGCGCGCAATCGTGCGCGTTGGCGCTGCTGTTGTCTGGGCATGCAATGAAATGGCGGCGGATTGCCGGCTGCCGCGCCGACGCCGACGCGCACGAATGGACGCACCAGATCTTTCGCACGTCGGTCGCGTTTCAGGTTGATGCCGTCGTGCTCCAGGTGCGCATCGAGGAGCAGCAGGTCGATGCGACCGTGGAGGCGCTTTACGTGCGGAGCCTGCTCCTCGATCGCCTCGCCGCCGGCAACGTGCTGCCGCGGCGTCTGGAAATCCTCGACAACTGGCTTGCCGCCTGGATGAGCGCGCTGTGGCTCAACCGCAGCGCCAGCCCGGACGAGCCAACGCTGGGCATCAATACCAACAACCCGCAGCGCGGCCTCACGCCGCATGTCGCCGGCGACGGCGCGCACCTTTTTTTCGGCTTGAAACCGCTGCAACGTCAGCTTGACCGCGTCATCCGCGAGTTTCACCTCGGCCGTGTATTCCCGGGCTGGGGTCTGGGCGCGCAAGCGCCGGTGGAGGACCACGTCGGTACGATCGAGATTCTCGAACGCGAAATGATCATCGTCGAGAATGCACAGCGTCAAAAGGCGCAGCGCGGCAAACGCGTGTCGTTTGGCACCAACAGTGTGGTGGGCGTCTTTTTCGGATTCAAGGAAATCTGCGAACTCGCGTTTTCGCAATCGCGCCTGCATTCGATGGCCGGTGGCGGCGGCGAGTTGGGGATCCGCAATGCGATCAACCTTGCCGATGTCAGCGAGGGCGGGCTCGGGCTGGATATGATGGACGAGGACGCGCGCAAGGTGCAGGTCGGTGAACTGGTCGCGATCCGTCTGGAAAAAGGGCGCCCCTGCGTGATTGGGGTGGTGGTGCGCAAGTCGGGACTGCAAAGGCCGACTGCCACCCTGGTCGGTGTGAAGCTGTTTTCGAAGTCGCCGGTATGGAGCACCATGGAACGGGTTGATGAAGCGACCAATACCTGGCAGCCGACCGAGGGAATCCTCATCGCCGGCCCGGCGGCAGATGGGTTCGCCGATTCGTTGATCGTCAGCGACAAGACCTACGTGGCGAATTCGCCGATGGCGGTGACGCTGGGAGGGCAGACGTTCGAGCTTGCCCTTCGACGCGTCCGCGAGCAGGGCAGCGGTTGGCGCATGGCTGCCTTCGACGCCGTGGCGGTGGCCTGACCGTCTTTTTTAGCCCGAGGGAACTTTTACAGACCTCAAAAATACTGTGCCCCCCGCTTAGTCCCTGATCGTTACCCAGAATCTATGCTGGACATGGCGACATGTGTCGCGTTGCGCATCATCATCGAAGCTGTGGCGGCAATTTCGCCCACTGATTTCTGCGGCGATGTTGTCGAATTTTCCAGTGGCCGAGCGCAGCGACACCCCGGGTTTCGTGGATTTCCCTCGCAGCGCAGCGCGTGTAGGCGATATCGCCGGACTCAATATCGGTAGTCGCCGCACAACGAGGAGCACGCGCTTTAGGTAGTGTCATGACGCCAAGCTGCCTTTGCCTGCCCAATCCGAACACCACACGCAGATCGCCATTCGGCGAGACTTCCCGGACCTTTTCAGCCCAGACGCCGCGCCAGACAAAGACTTTGGGGTTTAACCGAGATTATCCATTAGGGCGCGAGTTGATGCCGAGGGCAGTTGGGAGTCAGTTTTGTCTCGACTGGGGCACCAATAGCACAGCTATTGGTAACGAAGAGAGGCAAAAGTGGCCCCAAATGCACCGGCAGCGACCGCGCAGCACCGAAGGTGCGCCTAATGGACAATCTCGGTTTAACCAACATGCCAAGAGAAATATTTCACCAACCTTAACCCTTTCCCCAATCCCCACCGTTTAACGATGTATCCCCCTCAAAAAAGTGGAGAACATCGTGAACCCGTTTACATCCCGCAGTCTAGCCTTCGCAGCCGCTGTCCTCATCGGCTTTCTGAGCCTCGCCAGTCCAAGCGTTGCCCAGCAACAGCCGACCGAAGCCAATGTCTGGATCCCCCCGCGGCTAGTGATCCCCGTGCGCACCGATCTGCCGGTGCAAATGCAATCGGTAAGGATTCGCTCTGAGGTCAGCGGGCGACTGGCATTCACTGAGCTGGAGCTGACGTTCTTCAATCCCAATGCCCGCGTGCTCGAAGGCGAGTTGCAGTTTCCGCTTCTCGACGGGCAGAGTGTGGCCAGTTTTGCGATGGACGTAAATGGTGCGATGCGCGAAGCGGTGCCGGTGGACAAGGCGCGTGGACAGATGGTGTTCGAGGAGGTCATTCGTGGCCGCATCGATCCTGCGCTGCTGGAGGTTACGCAAGGCAACAGCTTCAAACTGCGCGTGTATCCGATCCCCGCTTCGGGCACCAAGCGTGTCGTTCTGCGCATCAATGAGACGCTATCCGAACGCAAAGGCCGCATCGCGTACCGCATGCCCGTTGAGTATGCGGAAACGGTAGGCACATTCTCGCTCGACCTGAGTGTTGCCGGTGTTGCAGTCGCGCCGCGCGTCGCGTCGCAGACATTCGGGCCACTGCCTTTCAACCGCAGTAACAATGGCTCTCGCGCTCTGTTCACGGCCAAGGATTTTGTCGGCCGTGGCGTACTTGATGTGGAAATCGCCGCCAACCGTAATCCACAAGTCTCAACGCAAGTATTCGATGGGCGGATGTACTTCCACGCCGACATTCCGTTGGCGTCCGTGGAAGCGCCCCGCACCATTCCGAATCTGGTCGGCCTGATGTGGGATAGCTCGGGCAGCGGTGCGGCGCGCGATCATGGTCGCGAATTTGCATTGCTCGACGCCTATTTCAAGAAGATGGGCAACGGCGAAGTTCGACTTACCCGTTTCCGCGATATCGCCGAGCCAACCGAACGGTTTGCCATCGTCAACGGCAGCTGGCGCAAATTGCGCGATGCGCTGGTCGCGACCGCGTATGACGGCGCCACTAATCTCGGCGCGGCTCTGCCCGACGCTGAGGTGCGCGAAGTGCTGTTGTTCAGCGATGGCCTGGGAAATTACGGCGATCTGCCCTTCCCGGCCATCCGCGTGCCCCTTTACGCCGTTTCGGCTGCCGTCAAGTCCGACCCAGTCATGCTCAGGCATCTTGCGCATCGCAGCGGTGGCCGTTTCATCGACTTGAATGCGGAAGTTGCAGCGGATGGCGTTCGCAAGCTTACCTTCGCTGTCACGCGTGTGGATAGTGTTGAAGCCGAGGGTGCGCAGCAACTGGTGATGACCTCACCGTATGCAAATGACGGCCGCATTTCGATTGCAGGGATGTTGACTGAAAACGCGACAACGCTGCGCGCGAGCGTCGTGCATCCCAACGGCAGGACATCGATCGTGGAGATCCCGTTGAAGAACGGTTCGTCATCCGGCAGTCTCGCCGCAGCACTTTGGGCACGTATGCGCATCGCTGAGCTTGAGGGCACCTACGATTTCAATCGCGCCGAAGTCCGCAGATTAGGTCGTGCCTTCAGCCTCGTTACGCGCGAGACGTCGCTGATCGTGCTGGATCGTATTGAAGACTATGTGCGCTACGAAATTGTGCCTCCGACGGAGATGCGTGCAGATTATCAACGCATGCTCGCCAGTACCGCGCAGCAGCGCACCGCAGAACGCAAGTCGCATCTGGACAATGTGGTACGTATGTTCACAGAGAAAACGGCGTGGTGGAATCGCGATTTCCCCAAGCATCGAGAGGTAAAGAAAGAGGCAGCAATCAGCGTGGGCGCAGACGCGGGAAACACAAGCGAACGCGCATTGCAGGAACGCCGGGAAACACGTGCTGATGTGAGGGATTTGGCTATGGCGAACGGGCCAGCCGCGACTGCACAGTCGGCCCCGCAAACGCCGGCGATGATGGCCGCAAAATCGACGATGGCGCCACCAGCGTATGCGCCGCCAGCGCCTGGCGCAGCCTTGCCCGCCGAAACAAAGATCGCTTCGCCAGCCGCAAATGCGGGTACGACTTCCGCCAGCATCCAGCTACAAAAATGGCAACCAGATTCACCCTACACGGCACGCCTGCGCAATGCCGCTGCGACCGACATGTATCGCATCTACCTCGACGAGAAGCCTAGCTACCTTAACAGCACGGCGTTCTACCTCGATGCGGCTGATCTGTTCTTTGATAAAGGTTTGAACAACCTCGGCAGCCGAATACTCAGCAATCTCGCAGAGATGGATCTGGAGAACCGCCACATCCTGCGCATCCTCGGCTATCGGCTGGTGCAGGCTGGCCAGGCGAAGGCCGCCATTCCAGTCTTCAAAAAAGTGCTGGCGCTGAGTCCTGAAGAGCCGCAATCTTATCGTGATCTCGGACTGGCGTATGCGGCTAACAAGCAAACGCAATTGGCGATCAATACCCTCTACGAAGTCGTGATTCGCCCATGGCATGGCCGCTTCCCGGAAATCGAGTTGATCACGCTGGCCGATCTCAACAGCATCGTCGCCACGGCAAAAGAGAAACTCGACACCAGCCGCATCGATCCACGTCTGCTCAAGAATCTGTCGCTGGATTTGCGCGTGGTGCTGACTTGGGATGCAGACAACACCGATATCGATCTGTGGGTGACCGATCCGGATGGCGAGAAGGCATTCTATGGCCATCGCTTGACCTATCAGGGCGGCCGCATGTCGCTCGACTTCACCGGCGGATATGGACCGGAGGAGTTTTCCCTCAAGCGCGCCAAGCCCGGCAAATACAAAGTTGAGGCGCAGTACTTTGGCGATCGTAGCCAGAGCATTACGGGCGCGACCACGTTGCAGGTAAAGCTGGCGACTAAATTTGGTACGCCAGAGCAGCAGGAACAGATTGTCACGATGCGATTGAAGGGAAAGCAAGAGGTCGTGTTTGTGGGTGAGTTTGAAGTGAAGGAAAAACCCTGATTGCCAACCATTGAAGGAGAAAATCATGAAAAGAATCATCGCCACCGCAATACTGTTGTTGCTCACCACACAAGCTTCCGCCATCGGCCGCATCGCCGACATCACCGTGGTGGATCGCCAGCAGAATCGCACCCTTCAGGTCTACTGGCACGAGGGCCGCGCCTATGTGGAAGGCAGACCCGGCAATGAATACCAGGTCGTCGTGCGCAATCAGGCGGGACAGGATGTGCTGGCGGTTGTGTCGGTCGACGGCGTCAATGTGGTGACAGGCGAGACCGCTGCGCCGTCTCAGGGCGGCTACGTCATCGATTCATGGCAAAGCCTCGATATCGCGGGCTGGCGCAAGAGTCTCTCGCGCACGGCGGCGTTCTACTTCACCGAGCTTACCGATTCTTACGCGGCTCGGACCGGTCGTCCGCACAACGTTGGCGTGATTGGTGCGGCGTTGTACCGGCGAAAACCGGATGTGCAGTCGTACATTGCTCCGCTGGAAAAGCTACATGAGGGACGCTCGATGAGGGACCGCGCGGAGCGAAGCGACAGGGCCCAGGCAGGCACGATGGCAGCACCATCAGCAAGCTCCCGGGCGCCGATGGCACCTGAACTCAATAAACAACTGGGAACCGGCCACGGCCGCAGCGAAACATCGCAAGCACGAACCGTGAACTTCGAACGAGCCACCAACATGCCGGAAGAAGTCATCAGCATCTACTACGACAGTCGCGCAAACCTGATCGCGCGCGGCATCATCCCGAGCAGCGCTTGGCAACGTCGCGAACCCCAACCGTTTCCAGCCGGTTTTGTGTCTGATCCACCGCGACGCTGGTAATTGCCGCCGCTCGGTTAAACTCGCCCGCAGGATGACCGATGACAATTCCGATGAAACGCTCATGCTGCGTTACCAGGCTGGTGACGCAGCGGCGTTTGATGAACTCTACGCGCGCCATCGCGGCGGCTTGTATCGCTTCATCACCCGGCAGTGCCGGGCTCGCGAGCGTGCCGAGGAAATTTTCCAGGACGTGTGGATGAGCCTGATTCAGGCCGCAGAGCGCTACCGCGTGGAAGCGCAATTCCGCACTTGGCTGTACACGGTGGCGCACAACAAGCTGATGGACTATTTTCGCAGCAACGTGCGCGCGGAAGCGGTGCTGTATGAGGTAAAGAATACTGACGACGAATCGGGCGAAAGTGCCGCAACTATCGAAGGCGTGGCAAGTCGAACAGAAGAGCCAATGGTGCAGGCCGAATCGCGCCAGCAAGGTGTGGCGATTCTGAAATTGCTTGAGAGTCTGCCGGCACCGCAACGCGAGGCTTTTTTGCTTTATGAAGAGGGTGGATTGAGTGTGGAAGAAATTGCGCAGGCGACGGGCGTATCGTTTGAAGCTGCCAAGAGCCGCCTGCGTTATGCCGTCGCAAAACTGCGCGAAGGCCTGGCGGAATTCGCATGACTGATCGCAAACAAAACGTCAGCAATGCGGACAAGCCTGACAGCGAGTTTGATCGTGAACTCGCGATGGTCACGCTTTCCTATCGGGCCGCGGATGCGGGATCAGATGGCCCGCCAGCAGCAATGGACGACGCCATTCGGGCGGCAGCGCGGCGTGCGGTCAAATCAGGCCCACGAACTGCTGGTAAATCCTGGGTTGCACGCTGGTCTGCGCCGCTTTCTGCCGCAGCGCTCGTCGTGTTGACTACTTCGGTCGTGTTCGTTTCGCTTAACGAACAGCCCGACCTCGCGCCGCCCCTGCCACAAGAAGCGCTGGTTCGAACCGAGACTTCAATAACTGTGCCCACGTCGCCTCGAACTGCCCCGGAAAGTTCAGCGACTGGCGTGTTGCAAGCGCCCGCTGCGCCGCCGGTAACTGTCGCGAAAGAGAAAAAAACACGCGCTGAAGATCGAAACGCTGCGCCTCGCGATCAACTCGCGCAAGGTATCAAGCCGATGCCTGCGCAGAATCGCAGCGATGCAGGCCTGGTTGCGCCAGACGCCGTGATTGCAGAGGAATCCAAACGTGTAGTGATCGCAAATAGCCCAATCCCGCCGGCACCAGTGGCTGCCACGCCCCCAGCCAAAGAGGTGCCTGTCTTTGTTGCAGACCCGCTTGCCATGGGGGCAATTGCCGCAAGTAAGTACAAATCTGCGCTAGACACTAAGTTAGAGAAACGCGAAACTGCGCAGGATAGCCATTCGGCTGCGTCGCTCGCTTCCGCTGGCGCCAGTGCACGTGCCGATGCCCCCGCATACACGCAAAAAGTTCAGCCTGCAGCGCCGCTCGCCGCTCCCGTGGTCGCATCCAGAGTCGCTGCGGCGCTACTGCCGATGATGGCGGACAAGGCTATTGAGCCCGCAGAAGCGTGGATCAAACGCATTCTGGAACTCAAGAAGCACGGCAAGGCGGGCGAATTTGAGGAGGAGCTCGCAAAATTCCGCAGGCAATACCCGAATTTCAAACTGCCGGATGAATTGAAAACGGACAAATGAAGACGGCGCAACGTAGTCAACGTTGCGCCGATTTTTGAGCGGCTTACCGAGCAGCTTGTCGGGGTTGAGGGAAACCGGCTGCACATCACCAAAGTTAGGCCAACCCTTGTTTCCCTAATCATCGATCACTTGCAGGGTAATGTGTAACTCGCTAACTGGGTCAGTTGACCAAGGTGAATCTAAGCGTGCTGCGATGACCCGGAAGTTGATTGCGAACTCGAGTTTCCGAGCCAAAGAATGACTCCGTCCGAGGGGGGAGAATCTACCGCCCTTCCAGAGCACCTTTAAAGCCTTTCGAGTTGACGGCCGCTTCCGACCCCGATGTATAGATCGCAACTATGTATAGATGCCATGGATTTGGTGGCGTTGGCCCTATGGTGAGTGTTGTGCGGGCCGGCAGGACCTTTACCGGAGTTTAACACCCCCAACAATAACGCTTTCATATTCAATTACTTAGCGCGTACTAGTATTTGAACAGCTACATTTCTGTCGCTTTG
>JANMZU010000128.1:0-1690 GCA_031383585.1 Betaproteobacteria bacterium | reverse complement strand
ATCGCTAAGCGCTTGAAAGAAGCGCAGGATACAGCCGCGCTGCTGACCACATTCAACGACTGCGATATGTCAGCGGTGATGGCGACGCGCGAACGGTACAAGGAATCGTTCGAGAAAAAGCACGGCGTAAAACTCGGCTTTATGAGCTTTTTTGCGAAGGCCGCATGCCTTGCGCTGAAAGACTTCCCTTCGGTCAACGCACAGATCCAGGGCCCAGAAGGTGCTCAGGAGATTGTTTATTTCGATTATGTCGATTTGTCGGTGGCCGTATCCGCGCCCAATGGCCTTGTCGTTCCCGTCGTCCGCAATGTCGATCAAATGGGCTTTGCCGATATCGAGAAAGCCATTGGCGCTTTCGGCAAAAAGGCCAAAGACGGCAGCCTGACGATGGACGATATGAAGGGCGGCACCTTCACCATTTCCAACGGCGGCGTGTTCGGCGGCCTGATGTCTACCCCGATCATCAACCCCCCGCAATCGGCTGTGCTCGGCCTGCACCGCATCGAGGATCGCCCCGTTGTGCGCAATGGCGAAATCGTTATCCGTCCGATGATGTATCTGGCGCTCAGCTATGACCACCGCCTGATCGACGGACGCGAGGCGGTGACCTTCCTCGTCGCGCTCAAAAATGCTATCGAGGATCCAACACGGCTTTTGATTGATTTGTAAGCAACATAAATGCTCAATGGACTTTTCTTCATGCTGCTTTGTGGCACTGTTTCATGGTTTGGCTTAAGCATTTTGAAATGGGATGAAGAATCTCGCGCTAGAAAGGGCGATTCGTCTGGACATCGCGGAAAGTTGCTCTGGCCGACAAAAATATCACTTAGTATAGTGTCAGGGTGTGGGATATTATTATTTGCGCTTATGGTATTGAATGACCCTCCTTCACGATCAGCTGAATCCTATGATAGTGATGATGGCTGGGAATGTAGTGGTAGCATGCGATGTTAAGGAATTTGTTATGAATCAATACGACCTCATCGTCATCGGCGCAGGCCCGGGCGGCTATGTCGCGGCAATCCGCGCGGCGCAGCTTGGCCTCAAAACAGCATGCGTTGAAAGCCGCGAAACGCTGGGCGGCACCTGCCTCAATGTCGGTTGTATTCCTTCCAAAGCGATGCTCCACGCTTCCGAAATGTTTGAGGAAGCCCATTCGGGTGCGCTTGCCAAATTCGGGATCGATTTCAGCGGCGTTCGCCTCAACCTTGACCAGATGCAGGCCGAAAAGACCAAGGCCGTAAATGAACTGACCGGCGGGATCGAATTTCTGTTCAAAAAGAACAAGGTCGATTGGCTCAAAGGAAAGGCCGCATTTACGGGCACGAACAGCGTTGATGTGGCGGGGCAGATTTATACTGCCAAAAATATCATCATCGCCACGGGATCATCGGTCACGCCGCTTCCCGGTGTCACGATTGACCAGCAGGTGATTGTCGATAGCACGGGCGCGCTCGAACTCACCACTGTGCCAACGCATATGGTTGTGATTGGCGGCGGCGTGATCGGGCTTGAACTGGGATCGGTGTGGAAACGGCTTGGCGCGAACGTCACCGTGGTTGAATATCTTGACCAGATTCTGCCCGGCATGGACGGTGAAGTCCGCAAGGAAGCCGCAAAGATTTTCAAGAAGCAAGGCTTCACGATCCGCACCGGCACCAAAGTGACCGGCGTCACTGTGAATGGGAAG
>JANMZU010000112.1:0-2099 GCA_031383585.1 Betaproteobacteria bacterium | reverse complement strand
TAGCCCCAACTGCGCCCAAGTAGTCCGTTATCTCTAGCAATATGTTGAAATTAGACACGTTTGTTCACGCAGGATCTACGCCAGCCACTTCCCCCTTGCTTAAAGGAGGATCGAGGAGGATTTTCGGTCTCAATCACGCGTTTACCACCGAAAATCTCCCTCAATTCCTCTTTAGAAAAGAGGAAAGTGCCCCGCGACGACAAAGACTTGAGCTCACAGCTTGAATTTTAAACAACTGCTTGGGCAACACCGTCCTATGTCACCCGTTTGCCTGTAAACCGCAGCCACAGAAACCCGATCGTTCCCGCTACGAGCGACGCCGATAAAACTGCCATCTTTGACGCGTTGATGGTCTCCGCATTCCCGGCGAAGGCGAGATTGGTAATAAAGATCGACATGGTGAAGCCGATACCGCCGATGATCCCGGCACCGACTACGTGTCCCCATTTCATATCGGGCGGCAACTGGCAGATACCGCTTGTGACGGCAACCAGACAAAGCAACGTCACGCCCAACGGCTTGCCAATCAGCAAACCCGCCATGATGCCCGCACTGTTGGAACTCGCGAGACTTTGAAACCAGTCTGCGCCGATGGGGATGCCGGTATTGGCCAGCGCAAAAATAGGCAGGATCACGAATGCTACCGGTTTATGTAAAAAATGTTCGAGCCGGTGGGAAGGCGACTCGGCATCGTCGTCTTTGGCCGAAAATGGAATAGCAAACGCCAGCATCACGCCCGCAATCGTCGCGTGTACGCCTGACTTCAACATCAGGAACCACATCAGCGCACCGCCCAGCAAATAGGGCAAAAGCGACGTGACCCTGAAATAGCGGTTCAAGACGATCAAAATTGCCCAGACTGCCAACGCGCCACCGAGATACCAGACTGATAGCTTGGCCGTGTAGAAAGCCGCAATGATGACGATGGCACCCAGATCGTCAATGACCGCAAATGCGACCACGAAAACTTTCAGCGAAGCCGGAACGCGGTTGCCGAGTATCGCCAGTACGCCCAGCGCGAACGCGATGTCGGTCGCCATCGGGATGCCGATACCCGCCTGCGTTGGTGTCCCGGCATTAAATGCAAAGTGGATCAGCGCAGGTGCCGCCATCCCGCCGATGGCCGCAAAAATCGGCAGCATCGCGTTTTTGAAATCTGAAAGCTCGCCGACATAAAGCTCGCGCTCAAGTTCGAGTCCGATGAGCAGGAAGAAAATGGCCATCAATGCATCGTTGATCCAGTGCTCAACGCTGAGGCCCGCGACCTGTTTTTGCCAGAAACCCGAATACTCAGTGCCGACGGGTGAGTTCGCAAGCATCAACGAAATGATCGTGCAAGTGATGAGAAAGATCCCGCTTGACTTTTCGGACTCGAAAAACCGGCTGAACGTGTTTGACAATTTTTGCGCGACCAACTTCACGTTCGGTGGCTCATTTTTCATGTGGATTGGCTTGATTTTCGCATGCGGAGCCATGCTGCACCGCACAATCAAATTTGGATAAGAACCATTGCGACATTTTATTGACGCTTCGCTATTGCTTAACCGTATGCGGGCGGCTAGCATCCAAAGATGCGTCTGCGGTGCTCAATGGTTTCGCGCGCGCTGGTTCAACCAACGTCATCACAAACTAAAATATCGGAGGATTTATGGAAGAAAAAATCGTAACGACTGACACGACGGTTAGCAGCAAGCCAGCGCGTCGAAAATTCCTGGCTGGCACAGCTGTTGCTGGTGGTGCAGCCATTACCGGCTTTCCGATGATCGCCACAGCGCAAACTGTGAGCTTGCGCTTTCAATCGACTTGGCCAGCCAAGGACATCTTTCACGAGTACGCCAACGACTTCGCCAAGAAGGTCAACGACATGGCCGGCGGTAAACTCAAGATCGAGGTGTTGCCATCTGGATCGGTCGTCAAAGCCTTTGATCTGCTCGACGCGGTGTCGAAGGGCACGCTCGACGGCGGCCACGGCGTGGTGGCGTACTGGTACGGCAAGCAGCAGGCATTGGCGCTGTGGGGTTCCGGTCCGGCATGGGGCATGGATGCAAACATGGTGCTGGCGTGGCACAACTATGGCGGCGGCAAGCAATTGCTCGACG
>JANMZU010000110.1:0-8746 GCA_031383585.1 Betaproteobacteria bacterium | reverse complement strand
AACACCCAAGCGTGCGAAACCGAACCAGACGCATTTCTGGCGTCTCGCCCGGTTCCAATGGCATACGTTCATCATCAACCATAATCCACGTCCCACTTTACTTTGCCAAAGAGCGGCCCGTAGTCAAGCGCGGTGCGACGTGGATTATGGTTGATGATGAACGTATGCCATTAGAACCGGGCGAGACGCCAGAAATGCGTCTGGTTCGGTTTCGCACGCTTGGGTGTTACCCGCTTTCGGGCGCATTCGAAAGTTCGGCTTCGACGCTGGAAGAAATCATTGGCGAGACTTTCAACGCACGCGCGTCTGAGCGACAAGGACGTCTTATCGACGGCGACCAGCCTGGTTCGATGGAGAAGAAAAAGCAGGAGGGATATTTCTGATGGTCGCTCCCGGTTCACAGGACATCAGCACTTTCATCGCATCGCAGAGCGACAAATCGACTCTTCGCTTCATTACTTGCGGCAGTGTGGATGACGGAAAGTCCACCCTCATCGGGCGATTACTGCACGAGTCCAAGTGTATTTTTGACGACCAGTTACAAGCGCTGGAAAGTGACTCAAAGCAATACGGCACCCAAGGCGAACGGATCGATTTTGCCTTGTTGGTCGACGGGCTCCAGGCCGAAAGAGAGCAGGGCATTACAATCGATGTGGCCTATCGCTTTTTTAGCACCGACAAGCGAAAATTCATTGTTGCAGACACCCCCGGCCACGAACAATACACCCGCAACATGGCGACCGGCGCGTCGACTGCCGAACTGGCTGTCATCCTTGTCGATGCCCGCAAAGGTATCCTCAGGCAGACGCGGCGACATTCGCGCATCGTCGCGATGATGGGCATCCGTCACATCATTTTGGCGATAAACAAGCTGGATATGGTCAATTTTGACGTGGTTGTTTTTGAGCGTATCGAAGCTGCCTATCGCGAATTCAGCGCCGGTCTCAATTTTGCGAGTGTGCAGGCGATCCCTTTGTCCGCGCTTGATGGAGACAACATCACTTTGCCCAGTCTTCGTACGCCTTGGTACTGCGGACCAACGTTAATTAACTATCTTAACGAGGTCAATGTAGCTGTGGGTGAAAGTGAGGTAATCAACAGACCCTTGCGGTTGCCCGTGCAACGCGTGAATCGTCCAAATCAGAACTTTCGTGGTGTTTGTGGACGCATCGCAGATGGTGTGTTGAAGCCAGGCGATAACGTCTGCATCTTGCCATCAGGGACAAGAGCGACTGTGAAGGAAATTTCGGTGGGGCAAGACCGCGTGCCGTGCGCGGCCAGCGGTGAATCCATCACGGTGACGCTCGCAGAGGAAGTAGATGTGAGTCGTGGAGACGTGATTGCGGCCGCGGATGGCGCTCCTGAAGTAGCGGATCAATTTGAAGCACAGCTTCTTTGGATGGCTGAACAGCCAATGTTGCCTGGCCGACCGTATCTGCTGAAATTGCATCATAAGGAGGTGACTGCTACGGTTACCGACATCAAATATTGCGAAGATATCGATACTGGTGCTCGCCTTGCCGGCAAATCGCTCAGGCTTAACGAAATTGCCATGGTCAATTTGTCACTCAGCCAGCCCATTGTGTTCGAACCCTACAAAGTCAACCGCACGCTTGGTGGCTTTATTCTTATCGATAAATTCACCTTTGAAACAGTCGGCGCTGGCATGATCGAGTTTGCGCTTCGCCGGGCTTCGAATATTCATTGGCAAGCGCTGGAGATAAATAGGCGCGCGCGCGAAGTGATCAAGCTCCAAACAGCGCGATGCGTCTGGTTTACCGGTCTCTCTGGCTCCGGTAAATCGACGATCGCGAATATGCTGGAAAAGAGACTTCATGTGGCGGGAAAACACACTTACATTCTTGATGGTGACAATATCCGCCATGGACTCAACCGTGATCTGGGGTTCACCGAGGGGGATCGCGTGGAGAATGTTCGGCGCGTTGCCGAAGTAGCAAAGTTGATGGTCGACGCCGGGTTAATTGTGCTGGTTTCCTTCATTTCACCTTTTCGGTCGGAGAGGAAGTTTGCGCGGTCGCTTTTTGCAGTCGGCGAATTTGTAGAGGTATTTGTCGATGCGCCGCTTGAAGCCTGTGAGAAACGGGACGCAAAAGGGCTTTATGCCAAGGCTCGCCGTGGAGCCCTGAAGAATTTCACCAGAATAGATAGCGAATACCAGCCACCACAGTCGCCCGAAATCCATTTGCTAACCGCAGAATCAAGTGCCAAGGACTGCGTAGCAAAAATCTATGAAAAACTGGGTTGGTAGTCGTCAGTTTCAAAATTTTTGCATCCGAGTCCTTGTAAGCAATACGCGATCCAAACCGGTTCGATGATGAAAAAAATTTGCGTGTAAGTGAATATAGGGCGCTACGGTTTTTGTGAGTTGTGCCTACATGCTTTCCTCAAAATAAGTTTGACGCCGACATGGTAGTGTCGCGATCAGATGTCAACACTTGACGACCGGTAGCAGCTAACGGCTTTTCTTACTCCGGACGGTCGCTTTTGGCGTGCACCTTCGCGTATGGGAAAATGACGTGTGTATCCGCACTATTAAATTTGCAAATCGCTATGAATTCAGTTGAAAACCCTATGTTGTCCCGCCCTCAGAAAATGATAGGGGCGTTACTTCTCGAACGCGGATTAATCACTCCGCAGGATTTGGAGAAGTCCGTTGCATTTCAGCGGCAGTTCAAGGGGCGCATCGGTTCTGTGCTGGTGAGAATGGGGGCGTTATCAGAGGATGCCCTGCTACCCGTATTGTCTGAGCAATTGGGCTTGACATTGCTCACAGCGGAGCAGCTTCCGTCGCAGCCAAACGCCATTGCGAGCGCGATTAAATTAAGTAGACTTTTACCTGACTGGTTTGCCGATCAGCAAGTTGTGGTTTGGGAAGATATTGAAGGCGCGATTCATTGCGTGTCGCGAAATCCGATAGATAGTCACCTACAGGAGACGCTTTCAATCGCTCTGGCAGATCATCCACAGACTTGGCACTTTGTGAAAACCCAAGATCTGGAGCGCCTGCTGAAGCTTATCCAGTTGCGGCCTGAAACTGAATATGCCGACGAGGTCGCACATTTACGCGAGTTGGCAGAAGAAGCGCCAGTCATCGAACTGGTGGGAAACATACTGGCGCAGGCGATTGACGAGGGCGCTTCTGATATTCACATCGAACCAGAGGAGGCCGCCTTTGAAGTGCGTTATCGAATAGATGGCGTCATGCAGGCGCGCATGAGTCAGCCCCGAGACCGCTTTGATGCCGTCGCTTCGCGCATCAAGCTGCTTTCTGGGATGGATATTGCCGAACGACGCTTGCCTCAGGACGGCCGAATTACGATGCGTGCGAGTGGAGCCGAAATGGACATTCGTGTGTCAGCGTTGCCTGGGGTACATGGCGAATCCATCGTAATGCGGCTTCTTCCCAAGGAGCGATCGAACCTGAATCTAAAATGGCTCGGAATGGAGTCTGATCATCTGGCGCAGTTTAGTCGATGGTCACAAGAGCCGCATGGCATCGTATTGGTTACAGGTCCCACGGGTTCAGGTAAAAGCACCAGCCTCTACGCCGCGCTAGACGCTGCGAACGACCGCACAAAAAAAATAATCACAGTTGAAGACCCGGTTGAATACCAGTTGCCCGGCATTACTCAGATTCAAACGCATAGCGAAATTGGCTACGATTTTGCGCGCGCGTTGCGAGCCATTCTGCGGCAGGACCCAGACGTCATCATGATCGGTGAAATTCGTGACCTGGAAACCGCTGAAATTGCGGTTCAATCCGCACTGACGGGGCACTTAGTACTTTCAACTCTGCATACTAATGATGCACTAAGTGCATTTACGCGTTTGCTAGATATGGGTGTTGAGCCGTTTCTGGTTGCTTCATCGGTACGCGCAGTGCAGGCACAGCGCCTCGTAAGACGACTATGTGACAATTGCGCTGTGCCGGCTACGCCGCCACTCGCGATTGTCGATATTGCAATGCAGTTGAAGAGTTTGCATCCGGCACAATTTGACCACATCGCTGCCTGGAGCAATCCCGTTGGTTGTTCACAATGCCGCGGTAGCGGCTATCGCGGGCGCATAGGCATTTATGAACTCGTGGAGGTTAGCCAGGCGATACAGGACATCGTGATGAGAAGAGGGACGGCTGGCGAACTGATAGAAGTTGCGCGACGTGAAGGATATCGTACGCTGCGTGAGGACGGTCTTATCAAAGCGTGGCGGGGCCTTACATGCGTCGATGAAGTCTTGCGCGTTACAGGCCCGGTAGAAGAGGGCGGGTGATTCGTGGAATACCAGTACCATGCTGTCAATTCGCAAGGTCAGCCGGTGACGGGGCAAATTTCAGCCACCGGCGAACGCGAAGCCGGTCGATTGCTTCGTCAAATGGACATGACGCCAATTGAGATTAAGGCTCAGAATCCGCCCGCCACTACAACTGGACGAATTAAGCGTGCCGGACATCTCGAAAAGGCACTTGTCATCCGTGAGTTGGCGACATTGCTTCATGCCGGGATCTCTCTCGCCGAGGCGGTCGAATCTATTGGGTTGACACACACAGATAGTGCCGTCGGCGCGACATTCACTCACGTCCACGGCAAACTCCGCAGTGGCGAGAGTTTTTCGCAGGGGCTGAAAAGTGCCCCACTGGATTGGCCAGACTACCTTTTCCAATTGGTGACCGCCGGTGAACAGACCGGTAAACTGGCACAGGCGTTGGAAAGTGCCGCGAGCCAGATGGAATACGAGCATCGCATTAGAAGTGAGATGCGCAACGCGTTAATTTACCCTAGCATTCTTGTCTTGTCTGGAATTTCAGCCACGTTATTGATCTTTATCGTCGTCGTGCCAAAGTTTGCCGGCCTGCTAAAAAACACCCGCGCCCAGATTCCTGATATTTCCGTCTGGGTGCTTACGCTGGGATTGTTCGTAAAGGAGAACCTGCTCTGGGTAGGCTTGGTTGCTCTTGCCATGTTCATGGCCGCTCTCGTCGCGCTTGCCAACTCGACTTTTCGGTCCACCATGCTGCAATCGCTCGCGCGTGCCCCTATTCTAGGCGCATGGCTGGTGGAAACAGAGATTGGTCGCTGGGCCTCTATGCTGGGTACGCTACTGGAAAATAGAGTCCCGATTTTGAAAGCGATGGAACTTGCGCAAGACGGCATGCGTCTGAATGCAGTTAGGCACAAACTACAGCATGCTTTGCGTGAGGTTCGTGGGGGTAAGAAAATTGCAGAAGCACTTGCGGGAGGTCAACTGCTAAACATCACGGGGATCAACTTGATTCGCGTCGGTGAACGGTCCGGCGAACTGGCAAAAATGCTATGCACCCTGGCAGGGTTATATGAGACTTCCGGCCAGCAACGCCTAAAGCGGCTCCTGATACTCTTGGAGCCGATTGCTATATTAACCATTGGATCGGTCATAGGCACCATCATGATCGCGATAATGCTGGCTATTACCAGCTTGAGCAATATTCCGTTGTAAAAGAAAGTACCGGAGAGAATGTTTAAAAAACAGATGAGTCAGGGTTTTAGTTTGCTCGAGATGCTAGTCGTGCTGGTAATCGTCGGCATGTTGATGGGCCTGGTAGGTCCAAAGGTCTTCAGCCGGCTAGAAGAATCGAAAGCAAAGACGGCACTTGCGCAAGTGAAAATGCTCAAGGGCTCACTCGAAACGATGCGACTCGATGTTGGCCGATTCCCGACCGAGGCTGAGGGTTTGGCAATGCTTAACACCCCGCCCGCTGACGAAAAGCTCAAGTCGCGATGGCGCGGGCCATACCTTGAAGAGGATCTCCCGAAAGATCCATGGAATAATTCATATCAGTATAGTTTCCCGGGGTCAGGTGGCCAGCCCTTTGCGCTTTATTCATTCGGTGCCGACGGCAAACGTGGAGGCGAGAATCTTGACGCAGATGTGGGGTACCTTCCACCGCAGTGACCCACATGGGCCTTTATGATTCGCCGACGATCGGGATCTAGCTTTTTGTCGATTTGAAATTAATATGACTCACGAAAAAGTGTCAGGTTTTACGCTGATTGAAATCCTGATCGTGTTGGTCATTGTGGGTATGCTTGCCGGCCTCGCGATTCCGCGTCTGGCCAATCTCTATTCGAGTATAGAAAACGCCAGCAGACGTCGCGCTATTCAGGATCAGATCAGCGGTTTGGGTTACATCGCATATGCGAGCGGGAAGCCAGTCACACTTTTCTCATCGAGTACAAATGCGGGTGAGCCCAAAGACTACCCTTTGCAACTTCCCGATGGCTGGAAGGTAGATGTGGGACGGCCTTTGAGGTTTTCCTCACAAGGCTTTTGTGGTGGCGGGATGCTCACAATCACTGATCCGGAAGGCGGCGCTGAAGCGTTCCGGCTGCTGCCACCTTTGTGCAAGCTCGAACCGGTGACCGGAAGCGAAGGATGATTGAGACGCATCAGCGTGGTTTTTCCTTGCTTGAAGCAATCGTCGCGATGGTAATCATCAGTGGTGCGGGCTATGCGCTTTTTGGCTGGATCAACAGTAGCATAATGTCCCTCGCAAGCGTGAGCGACGCTAATGCCCGCGCTGAGGCCACACAAAACATCCTCGAGTATATGAGCGGAGTGAATCCGATGCTTAAACCCACGGGCAACGCGAGTCTTGGCCGTTACAAAATTCGTTGGGAATCGAAGCCGACAACTTTGGTCCAAGACGTGAAAAGTAGCGTGTTCCAGTTCGCGTTATACGAGACCGCAGTAAAGGCTCAGAATGTAGATTCTGAGCCCTGGTTTGAATTTAGCCTGCGCCAGGTTGGTTACAAGCGCATACGTGCACCAGCTGCGCCACCATGAAAAATCGCCAGTGCAGCGGGTTCACGTTAGTCGAGATTCTTGTGGTGCTCGTCATAACGGGCTACATTGTGGCAATCCTGTTGCAATCTCTGCAGCAGGTATTTCGCTTGCAAACGCACTTTGGCCGTGAAATATTTCAGAGCCAAAATGGAGCCATGTACGCCGACTGGTTTCGCCAAAGCATCAATGGGCTCATGCCCGAGGATGCACGTGGCAAACTAAAATTCCGAGGCGAGCCGCGCTGGATGAGCGGGCTGACCCTTACGCCACTTGATCGTGACGCGGGCACGCTCACTTCGTTTATATGGCGGCTAGAATACGAGTCTGGTGCAGGCGCCACGAGCCTTCGGTATGGCGAGTCGGATGCGGCACCATTAGTAAGCGTGATCAACTGGCAAGGGGACAATGGACGTTTTATTTACTTAGATTCTGAAAGTCAGCCACACGAGAGCTGGCCGCCTTTTATTGGAAAGTGGCCGCAGCTTCCCAGCGCTATTTACCTTCAAAACGGCGCAACTGATCAGTCGCGTCTAATCATCGCCGCTCCCCGCGGGCCCGAGACGTCGATTTTGCGACGCAAGGATTGGGAATCGTTGTGATCGCAGCGGTTCACCGGCAACGCGGTTTTGTCCTCGTCCTCACCTTGTGGTTACTAGCGATTATTACGATTGGTGCTAGTTATTTTGCTGAGCGAGTTGCTACATCTGTCGAGTCGGCTAGGAAATCCCAAGAGCTTACACAAGCACTTATCGACATGTCGAATACGCGCGCTGAGATCCTGTTTCGATATTGCACGACGCCTTTAAGCGTGTATGGTATTGGTGTTACTAAGGAAAGTGCAATCACACTGGACAATCGGCCGTACTTGGGTAGTGGTACGGATACAGTGCGCCTTCAAGACAGTCGCGGTTTGGTCAGTTTGACCATCGTTCGTCCGGAGATGCTACTGCGACTCCTGGGACAACTGGGTATATCGGCGGAGGACCGGGACACGTTGCTAGACACTTTTAACGACTACACGGATACTGATGACAACCGGCGTCTCAACGGTGCAGAAGCGGCGGAATATCGGGCGCGGGGACTGCCATTGCCGCCCAACGACTGGCTGGTGACACCGTGGCAGTTGCAAAACATCATTGGCTGGCGTGAAAAGGCAGCACTTTGGAAAGATCAACGACTGCCTGAAATCGTTTCGGCTGCGCATGTTATCGGTTTCAACCCGAACAGCGCGCCTCGAGAGGCGCTAGCTGCTATGCCTGGCAGCAGCCCTGAAATTGCCGATCGCGTGATTCAGCGGCGTGCGGTTGCACCTTTTGTGGACCTGCCACAATTCATAAGTGTCGCAGGTCAGGTCGGACTCGACGCGGATAGCATGCTATTCTTTCCTGCAGACAACATCCGGTTAACTCAGGAAAGCGATAGAATTCCCTGGTCGTTGCGCTATCAGATCAGTCTTACGCCGCAAGCCGAACATTCGCCGTGGCGCATCGACTATTACATCAAGACGGGTCTAACTTCCTCGGTTCCAAATGCGAACAAACCAGATCCCCTTCCTGCACGTGTGGCCCTTCCAACACCTGCCGATCCGGCGCTTTAGCCAAACTCTTGCAGCAGTCAGTCCAGCCGCCAATCGGCTGGGTGCTGTTCAGTGGGTGCTTAGCCGCCCACTCTACAGGTTCGGCCGGTTCGATTTACGGCATGTGGCTATCGCGCAACGGTCGCAGGCGCTTGCAATTCAGATCGGGCAGTGGAGTCCGTACGCAAACACCGGACATTACGTAGTGTGGGATCAGGAACACGCGCTTGTCTGGGCTTGGGATGCCAATCGCCTGGCGGCCGATTTGGCCAGCCAAAAGTTGAAAATAGGGTCTACGCAGGTTATTCCTGAATCGCTGCTCAAACCTGT
>JANMZU010000107.1:0-4021 GCA_031383585.1 Betaproteobacteria bacterium | reverse complement strand
CTTCGCTTCATGCTTCTTCATCATTGGCATATCGCTATCAACACACCGTCAACACAATCGAAGGTCTTAGTATGACGCCATTTATCCCAAGCGATTAGCGCTGACTGAAGTGTTGCTTTCAAGACCGCGGGTTTTATGGTCGCTTGGAAAATGACCAACTGATTTAAACGTGAAGACTTTCCCTAGGCGTACTTGCATCGCTATCGCTGAAGGGAGATTGGGCGGACTAGGCCCTAGCCCGGCGCAACCCTTATGGTTGGCCGATCGCGCGACGCGTGTCTTCGAGCTGGAACGTGTGGCATGAGCCTCTCAGCCTAGTTTCGTCCTTTGCTGCGGCGACATATGTATCGGGAGGGAGCAACCGAGGCGCTACTGACACTTCGAATTGGCCCTTGCCGGTGTCAACTCCGCGCACTTCAAACCGTCACGAAACTGAAACGTCATTGACGTACCTTCGTCACATTTCGTGCAGGGGCGCACATTACAAGTAAAAAACATGGCAACGATGGAGACGTTTCTCAAGGCTGATAACGCTCGCGCCATTGAAGTGGGCGAGGCGATATTCTTGAAGGTGATGCAGCCGACACAATGCATGTACCGGTCGGGGTCGAAATCGAGCTATCGGTCTGTGGCAGGATTGTCGAGACGTTGACTGTCGGCAGCATGTTTGGCGAAATGGCCCCCTCGGAAAGGAGCCGCGAACCGCCCGGGCGAAACCAGTTTGACCAGCATTTTTTAGTATGCTTTGATCTGGCGCACATTGCGGCCATGGCTGGAACGGTCAAATGTCTGGCGCTTCACCATCAGATACGCTTGCTGTCTTTCAATCAATCAATCAGGAATCGTCATGAAAACTCTGTCAATCGCCTTTGCCGGCCTTATCGGTGCCATCGCCATGCATTCAGCTGACGTTTACGCCCAGCCGAATAATTTCAAATCTGTAGCCGCCGTGTACCAGAGCAAAGATACCCTTGCCGGCAAAACCATCAGCGCAAAGGGCAAAGTCGTGAAGGTCAATAACGAAATCATGGGGCGCAATTTTGTTCACATACAGGATGGGACCGGCGATGCCAAGAGCAACGATCTCCTCGTCACCAGCAAACAAACCGCCAAGGTGGGCGACATGGTTGCGATATCCGGCACGGTCGTGCTGAACCGCGATTTTGGTAGTGGCTACAAATATCCTTTGCTGATTGAAGACGCCAGTATCACGCCGGTGAAGTGAGCGTGTAGCGGGCTGCGGTGTGCGGCGGCGATGCGTCACCGCAATATTTAATGGCAATTTCTGCAACGGGAATTGCCATTTAGGCACAGGCCACCACGAGCCTGTCGAACGGTGGCGATGCAATGTATGCGTTCCATTGACGGAGCATCTGGTTCGACGAGCCCACCACGAATGAAGTAGGAAACTATCAATGCGTCGCCGCTATTTGGAAACTTCCGCGCCATTTTCCGCGAAACACCTTTAGCCCGCGCTACTGAAGTCCGAACACAATCCCGCCACAATCCATCGCCATTTCTCCCCGATTGGCCCGCTGTCAGATCACATTCACCCGTTTCAATGTCAGTCATGCGCGGCCGTCGGCGGCGTTGATCAAAACGGGGGATGGAAATGAATTCGTTGGCGTTGGTGACAGTATTTTTTCAGCTGGGTAGTTTCGGCTTGCGACTCCATGTAGCTGCGGTGCTTGCGCGAAAAAACCGGGCTCGAATCGCGGCGACGCTAGCGATCCTTGGTGCATTGCTTGCGGGTAACTTGCTCGCCGCCGAGAGCGCGCCAAACACAAGTGCTGCACCAGCTACGCTTTCCGGCTTGAGCGACGCAACGCAGGGAACGCTGGCGCTACGCCGCAAGGAAGGCGGCTTCCTCGCCCCCCCTCCCGTCAAAACGCATGTCTCCATGCGCGTGACCGGCATGGTCGCACGCGTGAAGGTGGAGCAGCAGTTCACCAATCCCACCTCGGAGTGGCAGGAAGGCGTGTATGTGTTTCCGCTGCCGGAAAAGGCGGCGGTCGACCACCTCAACATGCGCATTGGCGAACGCGTGATCGAAGGCCAGATCAAGGAACGCGAGGAAGCGCGCCGCGTTTATGAGCAGGCCAAAACGGAAGGCAAGAAGGCAGCGCTGGTCGAACAGGAGCGGCCGAATCTGTTTACCAATAGCGTCGCGCATATCGGCCCGATTGAAACCGTGCGGGTCGAGATCGAGTACCAGCAAACGCTGCATTACGACCAGGGCGTGTTTCGGTTGCGCTTCCCGATGACGATGACGCCGCGCTACGTTCCCGGTGTGGCTATCGCCAAGCCAATCAACAGTTTTGGTGCCAACGGCTGGGCGCAGGATACGGATGCAGTGCCGGATGCAGCGCGCATCACGCCACCGGTGCCTCACCCTGCCACGGGCTACCAGCATCCGCTGACGTTGTCGATCGATCTCGATCCCGGATTTCCACTGGAAACCCTCACCAGCACCTATCACCCCATCGCCGTGACCGACGCGTCGTACGGGCGCAAGGCAATCAAGCTCAATGAGGGCACGGTGCCCGCCAACAAGGATTTCGAATTGGTCTGGGCACCACAGCTCACGGCCGCACCGCAGGCGGCTCTTTTTCATGAGATCAAGGGAAGCAAGCAATATGCGTTGCTGATGGTGATGCCGCCCTCGCCCGCGCAGGCGGTGGCGAGCCTGCCGCGCGAAGCGATCTTCATCATCGATACCTCGGGCTCGATGCAGGGCCAATCGATGAATCAGGCCAAGGAAGCGCTGCAGCTCGCACTGAACCGCCTGAAGCCGGGCGACCGTTTCAATGTCATCCAATTCAATTCGGTGACCGACAAGCTTTTTCCCGACGCCGTCCCGGCTGAAGCGCAGAACCTGGCCCGAGCGCGCGAATATGTGTCGAGACTCTACGCCACTGGCGGTACCGAAATGCTGCCTGCATTGCGCGCCGCATTGAACGGCAAGGCAAACCCCGGCCTGGTGCGGCAGGTACTGTTTCTCACGGACGGCGCGGTTGGCAACGAGCAACAACTGTTCGAGTTCATCAAAACCAACCTCGGTGACAGCCGCCTCTTCACCGTCGGTATCGGCTCGGCACCCAATTCGCACTTCATGTCCAAAGCCGCCGAGTTCGGACGCGGTACCTTTACGTATATCGGCAACATCAGCGAAGTGAAGGAAAAGATGACGGCGCTGTTTGCCAAGGTGGAGAGCCCGGTACTGGCCAACCTCGCGATTCGCTGGCCCGCCGGACAACAGGTAGAAATGTGGCCCAAGCGCGTGCCGGACCTTTATGCCGGTGAGCCACTGATCGTCAGCGCCCGGCTCGATCGCTTTCAGGCAGCATCGGCATCGAGGGCATGCGCGGTAACAGCACATGGACCCAATCATTGCCGTTGACGGGTGGTCGCGCGCAGACCGGCGTTGCCACGCTGTGGGCACGCCAAAAAATTGAAGACCTGATGTCTACGCTGCGTGCATCGCAAAACGAGGATGAAGTGAAATCCGCCGTTATCGACACCGCGCTAACACATCACCTGGTGAGCAAGTACACCAGCCTCGTCGCCGTGGACGTCACACCATCGCGCCCCGAAGGTGCCGCGAGCAAGACCGGCGTGGTGTCGTCCATGCTGCCGGAAGGTGCGTCACATGACGCCATCTTCGGCACGCTGCCGCAGACAGCGACAGCGGCAGAACTCAACCTGCTGATAGGCTTGACGCTGTTGCTTCTGGCCGGACTGTCGCAGTTCAGAGCGCAGCTGTCGGCGCGCATCAATCGGCTCGGCCGGTAGGCGCGCATGACAACGTTACGCCACCATTTCTCTCGCTACCTGATCGCAGCACTAGTCGTCATCGGTGTCTGGCAAGCCGGCGAAGGGCTCTACATCTTCTGCAAGGCGAAAGTGGCGCAGGAGTTGATCGCACATGCCTGGACCGCATCCCGCGCGAGCGGCGCGCCGGTGCGGCCCTGGCCGTGGGCCGATACGTTTCCGGTCGCGCGGTTGCGGGTGCCCGCGCACA
>JANMZU010000098.1:0-5666 GCA_031383585.1 Betaproteobacteria bacterium | reverse complement strand
CCACCGCCGCCGCGCGCGATAGCCCGGCGGCAGTCAGCACTTCCTTCTTCGTCCCGTCGCCGAACATGACCGAATCGCCGCCCGCAGCCGCCTGCTTGATATCACGAAAATCTGCAGCGAGATTCTTAACTTTTGCGTTGGCGATCAATTCCTGCCCCTTCAAAATACCCCCAAGCAGCAAACCGATAATAACCAGCACGATAGCGATTTCGACGAGGGTGAAGCCTGACTGCTGGCTCTTGATACTACTTTTCATGCTTTTCATTTTGTGCCCCTGTTTTTGTAGAACTAAGAGTGCTTCTTTAAAAGTGGGTGAAGCGATTACTTGATTGCCAAGCCGACCAGCATCCCGATGACCAGATACAAGATGGCGAGGTCATTCATGTTCAACTGTTGAAGTCTGGTTTTCATGGTGAGGTCTCCTGTTCAAACTTGGCATTTGCCTGACCACATATCAGCAAGCCGCATGCCAACGCTTTAAATAATTGATTTTTATGAAATTAATATCGGGGACTTGACCAGCTGTCGAGCTTTCAACAGATAATCCTGTCTGATTGGCAGACACCTGTCCGGATTCTCAACACTTTTTGACCTGACAATCCATCCGGCAATAGCATGTGCGCGCAATTCAGGCTACGCTTACCGCTGTCTGAATTAGCCCTGAGAGCGCCAATCAATGCCCAGCGTCTTTACCACCAGAAGTTCGCCAATGGCCGCGAAGCTGATGCGATGGCGGCGCTGGGTGATCATCGCCATGTTGCTATCGCTGCATGCCGGTCTCATCTCGGAACCGGGTGGCGATTTTCAGCGTATCTGGCTGGTCGTGCATTTCGGCCTGTTCCTGCTCTGGCAACCCTTTATTAAGGCGGAGCGCGAGCTTAACGTCTTCGCAACGCTATTATTTTTCGCCATCACTGCTGGCGTCATTTACAGTCTCTCCGGCTGGATGCTGATGACATGGGTGGCCATATTGATTGGCATTATGGGTGGCAAAGTATTTACATTGCAGGCGGCGCGGCGCGGCCGATTTTATGTCGTTGCCGTGTTTTATTTATTCACGATATTGTTGCTATGGGCGGTGCCGGTACTTCTGCTAGAAATAAGCTCTTTGCCGCAGGGCCTTTCAACCCTGGTGAGAGTCTCGCTGCCCATTGTGCTACTGACGATGACAGTACTGCCCTACCGCGCGGAAGATGAAACTTCAGCCCAGGTATTTGATTTTTTCTATAGTCTTTTCGTTTTTCAACTGACCGTGGTGCTGGTTTTAGGCAGCATCGCTTCTATGCGGGCGACAGAAAACTCATATTTCACCGCGGTATTGCTGACGGTACTGTCGTTTTCCGGCGCACTTTTGATACTGGCCGCACTTTGGGCGCCCCGAGCCGGATATGGCGGGCTGCGCACGTACTTTTCACGCTACCTGATGAGCGTGGGGATGCCATTTGAGTTGTGGATGCGGCGTATTGCCGCACTTTCAGAGGCCGACATGGCGTCGTCGCGCTTTTTGCAGACCGCTATGGAAGAGGTGTCGACCATGCCGTGGATCCTTGGCGGCAAATGGGAGGCGCCTGACGGCAGTGGCGCGTTTGGTATCGAGACCGTTAATGCCGCGAAATTCCGCTATCACGGGCTTGATATCACCTTCTATACCGAAAGCCAGCTGTCGCCTGCACTTTTCCTGCATTTGCGGCTGCTTGCGCAAGTCGTCGGCGAGTTTTATGAAGGCAAACGCCGTGAGCAAATGATCAAGCAAAATGCCTACATGCAAGCGGTACATGAGACCGGTGCCAAACTCACGCACGACATCAAAAACCTGCTGCAGTCTTTGTTCGCGCTGACATCGCAGAGCGGCGTTCGCAAGCGCGCCGTGGGGCCCGAGGGCGAAAGACGCGCACCGACGCCTTATGAGGCGATGCTTGAAAACCAGTTGCCTCGACTTACCAAGCGCTTGCAGACCACGCTGGACAAGTTGCAAAATCCTGCGCTGGCCGGCGTCGGAATCATGATGTCAGCTGACGATTGGTGGCGGGATGTTACTGCCAGACACACGGGTGGCGGCGCGACATTTTCAGCAAGCGGCGCGATGGCGATGGAAATCCCCGTCAATCTGTTCGATACCGTGCTGGAAAACTGCTTGGAGAACTGCCGCAAGAAGCAGTCGCGGGAGCCGAATATGCAGATTTCAATTGTGTTGACGATTGCTGAAAATGTGGCCTTGACCATCACAGATAACGGTAGCGCCATCCCCAGCGCCGCGGTCGAGAGCCTGTTTCATGCCCCGTTGGCGAATTCCCGCGGCGGTGGGCTGGGAATCGGTTTGTACCAGGCCTTCAATCAGGCAAGACAGGCGGGCTACGTACTAACCTTGGCAAAGAATATAGCGGGCGAAGTACGTTTCGAACTCGCGAAAGCTTTGTAGAAGTCGTGAGCGAAGCATTTGCCAGGACTTGGCGATGGCAATCGTCTACGGACGCGGAACCTCTCGCATTGGAGGACGAGGCGGCACTGCTTTCCAGGCGACGACAATAAGCATCGTTATGAGCAAATAGAGAGCCGTGAAAACCCAAGGCGGCGCATCCCAGTAAATGAGTGCGCCGGCCCAGCGCTGCACAAAACTTTGTTGCCCGGAAACGCCACGCAGCCAATCCTCGAGCACGGTCAACGGGCAGGACACGCCGAGTAAGGCCTCCAGCGACACAAAGCACATCATGGCGACGTGCGTAATGCGAAACCTGCGATTACGCACCCACGACCACCGGAGCGGGGCGCCAAAAACTATCGCCAGCAGACCGCCAATATTGAACACAACCACCATGACATGTATCATCAAAATGAAATCTGCGATCAACACGAGAATAGCCCTTTTCGGTGCACGTAGTTGCTTGCAGACATCGGTAGCCTTTTGAAAAGAGTTAGTGCGGGACGCGTCCTGGGCGGCATCACAACGCAAATTTTTGCGGCTGCATCCGATGCGGGTATCATTTGGTGTTTTTTTGACGAGCGGAAACAAGATTTCGGCGGCGTCATTTCAGTCAAACGTTTTGGGAGAAGTAATGATTATGCGTAATTGGAAAATTGGATTGTTGGCCGTAACAGCCGCATTTGCTTCGCTCGCGACGCATGCTCAGGCGCCGTCGGTAGCGAGTGCCTCTGCTGCCATGCCGCCGCTTATCCCCGTGGAAACATTCATGCGTCGCGGTGAATTTGGCTCGATGGCGATCTCTCCCAAAGGCGACCGTTTGGCTGCTACTGTCCCATTCAAGGGACGCGACAACCTGGTCGTCGTGGACCTTGAGAAAAAGACCCGCAACATCATAACGTCCTTTGAAATGGTCGACGTCATCAGTTTCAACTGGATAAATAACGACCGTATCGTTTTGCGCGTTGCGGATGGCCGTGATGCATTGGGTCGCGTCACTTACCGCGGAACTTACGCGATCGATGTTGATGGATCTAATTACCGTGACCTTTCCGCATTGCGCGGCCTCGCGCCATTGCGAACGATCCCGGGTGATACCGCTGGCGAGGTGTTTGTTACGATGAACGAGCGTGCCCGCCGCGCCGCTGACGTCTACAAACTCAATACCCGGACAGGCAAGGCTCAGCTAATTTCGTTTGAATCCCCAGGTGAGGTAAGTAGCTGGGTACTCGACTGGAATGATGTTCCGCGCGTTGCGTTTACGACTGATGAAAAGACGACGGTGAGTACGGTGTGGTATCGCGATTCCGCCGAAAGCAAGTGGACGGAGCTACTGAAGAATCCGCCGGACCCAGCAGAGGATAATATTGAACCACTGGGCTTTGACAGCGACAACAAAACGTTAATTGTTTCGTCGAACGTGGGTCGCGATAAATACGCAATCTACAAGTACGATCCAGTCGCCAAGAAATTGGGCGCATTAGTGTTTGAACACCCACTCATTGATATTGATCGTGGACTTATCTGGAACCGTAAAGCGAAGACGCTTGCTGGCATCAACTATTCGGCTGACGTAATCGCCACGAAGTGGTTTGATCCTGCCATGGATGCATTGCAGAAACAGATCGATGCGACACTCAAGGGGGCGACCAATTCGCTTTCGTTCAATAGTGATACCGAAATTAGCAAAATACTCATCAGCACGTCATCGGACACTGATCCCGGTCGCAATTATCTTTACGATGGCGCAAAGAAATCACTCGAAGCGCTTCCAGACCGTCGTCCCTGGATTAATCCGGCCGACATTTCGCCTCGCAAATACATGCCGTATACCGCGCGTGACGGATTGAATATCCCGGCATGGGTGACAATTCCAAAGGGAACAAGCGGCAAAAATCTACCGTTGATTATTAACGTTCATGGTGGCCCCAATGCACGCGTATATACGTCCAACCCATGGGGCAGATATTCCGAATCCATTTTCTTTGCCAATCGCGGTTATGTCGTGCTGGAACCCGAACCGCGCGCGTCTACGCAGTTTGGCCGCAAACATCTTAGTGCCGGCTATAAGCAATGGGGCAGAACTATGCAGGATGACCTCACAGACGGCATTATGCATTTGGTTAAAGAAGGAATTGTTGACAAGAATCGCGTTTGTATCTACGGCGGCAGCTATGGCGGATATGCGAGCCTCCAGGGCATCGTCAAGGACCCCGATCTTTATAAATGCAGTCTCCCTTGGATTGCAGTCAGCGATCTCCTGATGTTGCAAACTGAAATGACAAGCGACTCGAACAACTCGAGATTCAACATGGATATTTTCTATAACCGCAATATCGGTAATCGGAGTACTGAGCGGGAAATGCTCACGCAGGTGTCACCGGTCTACAACGCCAAAGTCATCAAGACGCCAGTTCTGCTCGTGATGGGGTCTGACGACGTTCGCGTACCGCTAAAGCATGGCACTGACATGCAAAAGGCGCTGGATGCGGCAGGCGTGAAGAACGAGCTTGTTGTCTACACCGCTGAGGCGCATGGTTTCAATAAGCAGGAGAATATTGAAGACTTTTTCAAGCGTGCGGAGAAGTTCTTCGCTGAGCATATCGGCGGAAGAAAGTAACGTAGGCACAAAGGGCAAGTGCTTCAGCAAAGGGCGCCTTCGGGCGCCCTTTTGTTGCTGTAAATACAATTACTTCAACAACGTGTCTTCAACAAATTTGACCTGCGCATAAAACAAAAAATCCGAATTCAATTTCTTGGCGACGCCATCGTCATCAACGTTGGCCATCAGAACCCACACCGGTATGCCCTGCTGCTTCATCTGCGCCACGATTTGCAGCGCCTGCGTGGGTCGCAGCCTTGGATTGCCTTTGCCGAGCACGACAAATAGCGGTTTGTTGATTTTTTCCGCGGTCTTCAATGGCGAAATGCTCTCCAGAAATGTGCGAACCTCCGAGTCAAATTCCTCACCATATTGCGAACGCCGCAGATCACGGTGATAGGTTTCTGTATTGGCAATGAACGCTTCCCTGTTGACGATGCCTGCAGCACTGATCGCACCAGATATACGGTCAGAATAATGGCTAGCAACAGCCAGCGCCCCATAGCCACCGTAGCTTCCGTCCATGACCACAATCTTGGATGTATGCAGGTCGGCCTGGTCCTTGATCCAGTCCAACAACGCACCGATATCCTTAACCGCATCCTCCCGTTTCCCGCCATCGTCCAGCGTCTTAAACGTCTTGCC
>JANMZU010000065.1:0-3083 GCA_031383585.1 Betaproteobacteria bacterium | reverse complement strand
ATTCGCTTGGCGTCAAGGTACTTGCGCTGTGAAATCTGCGGGAATACCTGGAATGCTGAACGTGGACGTCTTTATGTCCAGCCTGCCGCTCTCTTTCAACGGTGTGCTGGTGACTCTCAAGCTGTTGGTGGCGGCCTTGGCAGCGGGGCTGATTTTTGCCATCCCGCTCGCAATATTGCGCGCCTCGCCCAACCCGTGGGCATCCCGCCCGGTGTGGTTGTTCACTTATGTATTCCGTGGCACGCCATTATTGGTGCAATTGTTTTTGATTTACTACGGCCTCGCACAGTTTCCATGGGTTCGGGAGAGTATGGTCTGGCCGATGCTTTCGTCGGCATGGTTCTGCGCCATGCTGGCATTCGCGATCAACACCTGTGCATATACGACGGAAATCATCGCCGGCGCATTGACCTCCACAAACCACGGCGAAGTCGAAGCGGCGCGGGCGATGGGTATGTCTCCCGTCACACTTTATCGGCGCATTCTATTGCCATCCGCATTGCGCCGCTCACTGCCTGCATATAGCAATGAAGTGATCATGATGCTGCACGGCACTTCAATCGCCAGTATCGTGACCTTGCTGGACATCACCGGTGCGGCACGTGAAGTGAATTCGCGATTCTATCTGCCCTTTGAGGCATTCATCACCGCAGCTGTTTTTTATCTCGCGCTAACCTTTGTGCTGGTTTCGCTGTTCCACCTAGCCGAAAAGCGCTGGCTGGTTCACCTGGCGCCTCGAACCTGAAACACTATGAAAACAATAAAACATCCCCTGCTCTCAACCTACGTCGGCACCAATCGTGAAATTGTCAGCTTCCACTACGGCGTAGAACGCCATGGTGAAAAAGTCTATATCCAGTCGTCCCTTCATGCCGATGAGTTGCCCGGCATGTTGGTCGCACACCACCTGCGCCGTCGCTTTGCTGAACTGGAAGCTGCCGGCAAAATTTGCGGCGAAATCGTTGTCGTGCCGGTGGCAAACCCGATTGGTCTTGCACAGACTTTGTTGCACAGTCAGGTAGGTAGGTTCGAAATGGCGACCGGCGAAAATTTCAACCGGCACTATCCCGCCATGTATCCGGCCGTCGTCGATGGACTCGAAGCCAAACTAGGCGCTGACAGCAAGGCCAATGCCGGTGTGATTCGCGCGGCGATGCTGCATCAACTCGATTCGCTGACGCCTAAAACCGAACTGGAAAGCATGCGCCGGGCACTACTGCGCCTTTCCTGTGACGCCGATGTCGTGCTGGATTTGCATTGCGATTCCGATGCAGTCCTGCACCTATATACCGGCACGCCAATGTGGCCCCAGTGCGAGGCGCTGGCAAGGTACATGGGAGCCTACGCGACGCTGCTCGCGACCGAAAGTGGCGATAATCCGTTCGACGAAGCCTGCTCTCAAACCTGGTGGCAACTAGCGGATCACTTCAAGAGCCGCTCGGCGGAATTACCGATACCGATGGCATGCCTGTCCGTGACAGTGGAACTGCGCAGCCAGACCGATGTAAACCACGAACTGGCGATCCAGGATGCTGAAAATATCATCTCCTTCCTCATGCATCGCGGCGTCATCGACGACGTTGCACCACCATTGCCTGGGTTAAAGTACGCAGCGACGCCGCTCGCCGGGTCGGAAGCGATCTCGTCGCCCGTCAGCGGCGTCGTGGCATTCCTGAAAAAACCTGGCGACTGGATACACTCTGGCGACGTTCTGGCCGAAGTCATCAATCCGATCACTGCGGAAGTATGCGAACTGGCGAGCCACACTGATGGCGTACTTTACGCGCTTGAGAATCGCTACTTTGCCACCGCCGGCATGCGGCTCGCCAAAGTTGCCGGTGCCAAGGCGTTCCGCAGCGGCAAACTATTGAGCGCATAGCCGCCATGCAAAAACTATTGGTTGAAGACCTGCATAAACGTTACAGCGCCAACGAAGTGCTCAAAGGCGTTTCCCTTGCCGCGAATGCGGGCGACGTGACCTGCATCATCGGCTCCAGCGGCTCGGGCAAAAGCACGCTACTTCGCTGTATCAATCTACTCGAACAGCCTAACCAGGGGCGGATCACCCTCAACGGCGAATCCATGCGCCTGGTACCTGACAAGAGCGGTGCGTTGAAAGCGGAAGACCCGAAACAGCTGCAGCGCTTGCGTTCGAAGCTCGCGATGGTTTTCCAGCACTTTAACCTCTGGTCGCATATGACCGCGCTTGAAAACGTCATCGAGGCGCCGATTCATGTGCTCGGACAAAGCAAGGCCGAAGCGCTTGAACGCGGCGAGCAATTGCTCAATCGCGTCGGCGTCGCGCATCGCAAGAACATGTACCCGGCGCACATGTCGGGCGGCGAACAGCAGCGGGTGGCCATTGCCCGGGCACTGGCGATGGATCCGGAGGTCATGCTGTTTGACGAGCCTACATCTGCGCTGGACCCCGAACTGGTCGGCGAGGTATTGAAGGTGATGCGTGACCTGGCGAGCGAGGGCCGCACCATGATCGTCGTGACGCACGAGATGGGCTTCGCCCGTGAGGTGTCGAACTCGGCAATATTCCTGCATAAGGGCCTGATCGAGGAGCAGGGAAAGCCAAAGGATATTCTGGTCAATCCGCAGAGCGAGCGTCTACGCCAATTTTTGTCAGGCAGTCTAAAATAGGAGTTTCCACTATCGGCGCAAGTTGTCGAGTCGATCATGCTGTCAGGCGCCTCCCCGAATACGACCGCGCGCATAGGCTTTCTTTTGCTGCCGCAGTTCGGCTTGTTGTCTTTGTCCGGCGCGCTCGACGTACTGGCTGCCGCCAATCGCATTCTGGATGAACCAGCCTATTCATCTGTTATTTTTGCGACGGGAAGCGAATCGACCGTTAACGCTGGGGCCCTAAGAATTCCTGTCGATGTTGCGTTGGAAAGTACACCCGAACTCGACGGTGTGTTCGTAGTTAGCGAGACGCCGCTGCCGCAACGGGGCTTCGAAAGTGCGGTCGCATGGTTGCAGAATTTTTCGGCGCCCAATACGGTTTCACGTTCGCCCATGAATCCGGAACCAAAGCTGATTGGCGGCATCGGTACCGGCACCTATTTGCTGGCGCG
>JANMZU010000895.1:0-2132 GCA_031383585.1 Betaproteobacteria bacterium | reverse complement strand
GTAATACCGGCGTGCAAATGGGCGGCTGGTGGCGTAAGGAAGTAAAGACCGTGGCGGACCTGAAAGGCATCAAGTTCCGTATCGCAGGCCTGGGTGGTGATGTGCTTGCTAAGCTCGGCGTGATCCCGCAGCAAATTCCCGGTGGCGATATTTATCCAGCGCTGGAAAAAGGCACCATTGATGGTGCGGAGTGGGTGGGTCCGTACGACGATGAAAAGCTCGGCTTCTACAAAGTGGTAAAGAATTTTTACTACCCTGGCTGGTGGGAAAGCAATTCGATGTATTCCTTTTTCGTCAACACCAAGGAGTGGGAGAAGTTGCCAAAGGAATATCAGGCGGCATTCGAAGCCGCAGCCTATGAAGCCAATCTGGACATGATGGCATCGTACGACCACAAGAATCCGATTGCGCTGCGCAGCCTCGTCGGCAAAGGCGTGCAACTGCGTTCGTTCTCCAGCGAGATCATGAAGGCTGCGCAAGCGGCCGCGTTCGGTCTATTCGAAGAAGAAGCCGACAAGAATCCAGCCTTCAAGAAAATGTACGTGCCATGGCTGAAATTCCGCGAGGACATCAACCTCTGGCATCGTGTGGCAGAGCAGACTTACTCAACGTTTGCAGCGGCGAATCCGCCACCGGTGAAGAAGTAGCGACGCTGCAACAGAAAAACGCCCGCGCATAGCGGGCGTTTTCAATTGGATGACGTCCAATGCCGGCGCACCTCCCCAGCACATTTCCGCTGGAACGACTCGTCAAATGGCGTTCTACGTTCAGTGATGCCGGTCGCCGCCTTGCAGGCCCCGCTGCATGGCCACGCCGTGTGCCCCATGCAGAACTGCGTCCTCCAGATCCGCTGGCGACAAACCACCGAGCGCATACACAGGCAGCGGCGCGTCTCTCACCAGGCCCGAAAACCGTTCCCAACCTAACGGCATCTCGCCAGGATGGCTGAGCGTAGCCTTGACCGCGCCGAGCACCACTAAGTCGAGCTTCAATTCCGCTGCCCGCTCGATTTCGGCGCGGCTGTGCGTGGACGCGCCAACCAGCGCGAACTCTGGACGGACATCGCAATGCATGAGCTGGTGCGAGGTCAGGTGCACGCCATCGGCATCGACATCACGCGCCAAATCCTCATCACCGTTCACCAGTACTTTTGCGCCATACGCGCGCGCAAGCTTGACCACCCGGCATGCAAAGCTGCGACGTTCAACCGCAGGCAGGTTTTTTTCTCGCACCTGAATCAGCCTCAAGCCGTTGGCAAGCGCATGCTCCAACTGACGCAGATAGTTCGTTACGCCTGCCTCGGTGGCGTTGGTAACCGCGTACAACGGCGGCAGTGCCAGCGCCCTGAGAATCGGCGCACAACCCGGCAGCGTCGGCGCGACGGTGATTGCATCCAGCCGCTGCCACTCGAATTGCTGGCCCTCCAATCCCTGCATGTCGCCATGCCATTCGCGTACCCGCCAGCAATGCAGACGCACCGTGGCGTGGGTGTAGTGCATCATGAAGCTGAACCACGGAGCGGCTTTGGTGATGGCGACGTTGAGTTCTTCCATCAGTTCGCGCTTCATCGCCTGCAATACCGTTTCTCCGGCTTCTATTTTGCCGCCGGGGAATTCCCAGTAACCGGGATAGGGCTTACCTACGGGACGCGATGAAAGCAGGAAACTGCCGTCTGGTTTAATGAAAATGGCGACGGCAACTTCGGTGATCTTTTGCGTCATTTCCGGCGCGAACCCTTTGGCTTGGCGCGCGGCTTGTCCGGGCCGTGCGCGCCTGCCCAGTCGCGGGCAAATTGATAGGCAACACGACCGCTGCGCGAACCGCGTTCCAGTGCCCAGAGCAGGGCCGCTTTGCGCAAAGCCTCACCATTCGCGACCGCGTGTTTAGGACCCAGCTCAGACACCCAGTGCGTCGCGATCGCCAGGTACTGGTCTTGATCGAAAGGGTAAAAAGACAGCCACAGTCCGAATCGCTCTGAGAGAGAAATTTTTTCTTCGGTAGTTTCGCTGGGATGAATCTCGCCATCCTCGGTATGTTTGGTTTCGAGATTTTCGCTCATCTTCTCGGGCATCAGATGGCGGCGATTACTGGTCGCATAAACGAGCAGATTGTCATTGGTCGCCGAGATGCCG
>JANMZU010000018.1:0-1635 GCA_031383585.1 Betaproteobacteria bacterium | reverse complement strand
TTTCGCTTTTCTGCCGAAGACGGACCCGGCTATTTTGCCAGCTTTCTGGCGCGGCATTCGGTGGCTTGGCGTCTCTTCAAGCTGGACGAAGGCGAGCCGTTGCCGGTTGAGCCCGAAGAATACTCAGGGTTTGTCTTCATGGGCGGGCCAATGAGTGTTAACGACAATCTCCCTTGGGTTGAGCCAATCCTCGAGCTGATTCGCGCCGCCATCGAACGAAATCAACCTTGCCTTGGCCACTGCCTCGGTGGGCAGCTGATGTCCAAGGCGTTGGGCGGAAAAGTTACCGGCAACCTCGTAAAAGAGATAGGCTGGAACAAGGTGCAGGCGACCGAATCGCCCTTAGCGCGCTTTTGGCTGGGAGATGCCTCCAGCCACACAACTTTTCAGTGGCATGGAGAGACTTTTTCTATTCCAGTTGGCGCCGAACGCATACTTACCAGCGATGCTTGTTTGAATCAGGCATTTGTCATCGGCAGCTCTCTTGGTATGCAGTGCCACATCGAGATGACGCCGGAAATGGTCGAAGACTGGTGTCAGGACTGGGAGGCGGAGAGCGCCGATCCATCGCTGCCGAGTATTCAAACGCCGGGAGATATGCTGCTGGCAACCGGGGAGAACATCGTGGGCTTAAATCGTCTGGCCGACCGGCTATACGGGAAATGGCTCGCGGGCGTTTACCCGCAGTTGCCCTCCGTTGCGCTTAATCGCGAAAGTTGTTGAACTGCAGTGGCACTTCAGTAATTTTTTCTTTGCATAGCGCAATTGCTTGCTGAAGATCGTCGCGCTTGGTGCCTTGTACACGCACCGATTCGCCTTGAATCGATGCCGTCACCTTGATTTTCGACTCTTTGATCAACTTCTGGATTTTCTTGGCCAAGTCCGACTCGATCCCATTCTTGACATTGATGATCTGCTTGACCTTATCGCCGCCGATTTTCTCGCGGTCTTTTTCGTCCAACAGTCGCACATCCACACCACGCTTGGCCATCTTGTTCATCAAAACATCTTTGACCTGGCCAAGCTTGAAGTCGTCATCTGCGAACAGCGTCAGCTCGAATTCCTTTTGCTCAACCCGCGCGTCGGAACCCTTGAAGTCGAAACGAGTCGAGACCTCTTTATTGGTCTGCTCGATCGCATTCTTGAGCTCGACCTTGTTGGCTTCGGAAGCAATATCAAAAGATGGCATGTGGGACCTCGCGATTCCCGCCTAGAACTGCGCGGAAAATGTTATTTCTTGCTCGATTTTTTATTCGCCGCAATGCGCAGCCTGAGTGCGTTTAGCTTTATGAAGCCACCCGCATCCGCCTGATTGTACGCGCCACCATCGTCGTCGAAGGTAGAAATAGTCTGATCGAACAGCGAATCAGTCTTCGATACGCGGCCGGCAACCAACACGGTACCTTTATAGAGCTTCAATCTTACCCGACCGTTGACGGTCGCTTGCGATTGGTCGATCAAGCCCTGCAGCAGGACACGTTCAGGCGAGAACCAGTAGCCGTTATAAATCATACGGCCATAGCGTGGCATCAGATCGTCCTTTAGCGCCAATACTTCTCGGTCCATGGTGATGGACTCGATGGCGCGGTGGGCCTTGAGCATGATCGTGCCGCCGGGCGTTTCATAGCAGCCGCG
>JANMZU010000013.1:0-11400 GCA_031383585.1 Betaproteobacteria bacterium | reverse complement strand
CCGCAATTGAATGACATCGGCACCATGCTGAAATTGTTGTAACAGATGGGAATCAAGACCAGCCGCGATGGCGAAACGGTGGTGCTGGACGCAGCCAATCTGACCAACCCGGCGGCGCCGTACGAACTGGTCAAGACCATGCGCGCCTCAATTCTAGCGCTGGGACCGTTGCTAACGCGATTCGGCAAAGCTCGCGTTTCCCTGCCCGGCGGCTGCGCAATTGGTGCCCGACCGGTGGATCTGCATATCAAGGGCCTTGAGGCGATGGGCGCAACCATTACCATCGAGGCGGGCGACATTCATGCGAGTGTTACCAAATTGAAAGGCGCACGCATTTTCATGGATATCGTGACCGTCACCGGGACTGAAAACCTGATGATGGCAGCTTGTCTGGCCGATGGCGTCACGGTACTGGAAAACGCCGCCCGTGAACCCGAAGTCGTCGATCTGGCGGAATGCCTCATCAAGATGGGTGCGGATATCCAGGGGCATGGTACCGACGTGATTACCGTCAAGGGCGTTGCCTCACTGCATCAGGCAACCCACGCGGTAATGCCTGACCGGATCGAGGCTGGAACATTCCTCGTCGCCGTAACCGCTGCTGGTGGTGACGTGCGTCTTACCAACGTTGCGCCACGCACGCTGGATACGGTAATCGACAAGCTACGCGATGCTGGCGCGACTATCACCAGCACGAGCGATGAAGTTCACGTGGTCGCTAATGCCAGACCGAAGGCGGTGAACGTCCGTACCGCGCCTTATCCTGCCTTCCCAACCGATATGCAGGCGCAATTCATTGCCCTCAACTGCACGGCTGACGGAACCGCCATCGTGACTGAGACGATTTTCGAGAATCGCTTCATGCACGTGCAGGAGCTGGTTCGTCTGGGCGCAAAAATCGATATCGAGGGCAATACGGCCATCGTTAGCGGCGCACAAAAACTCACCGGCGCGACCGTGATGGCGACCGACCTTCGCGCCTCCGCCTGCCTGGTGATTGCCGGCCTGGTAGCTGAAGGCGAAACCATTGTGGATCGCATCTATCACCTTGATCGCGGCTACGATCACATCGAAAAGAAGCTGGTGGCACTGGGTGCTGATATAGAGCGAATAGACTGATCATGCGTGATTCAAATGGCGTAATGACCATTGCTCTCTCCAAGGGGCGCATCTTCGACGATACCCTGCCGCTACTGGCTGCCGCCGGTATTGTTCCGGAGGATGATCCGGAGACATCGCGCAAGTTGATTATTGGCACCAACCGGCCTGATGTGAGGTTGGTCATCGTACGTGCCTCGGATGTCCCGACTTATGTACAGTACGGTGCAGCCGACTTGGGCGTGGCTGGGAAGGATGTATTGCTTGAGCACACAGGTGGCGGCTTGTATCAGCCCCTGGATCTCAATATTGGCAAGTGCAACATGATGGTCGCCGTGCGTGAGGGTTTTGATTACGCCGCAGCGGTTAAACGCGGCGCGCGCCTCAATGTGGCCACCAAATTCGTACAGACGGCGCGCGAACATTTCGCCGCAAAAGGCATGCACGTTAATCTCATCAAACTATATGGCTCGATGGAGTTGGCGCCGTTGACCGGACTGGCAGATGCCATTGTCGATCTGGTTTCTACCGGGGCCACGCTCAAGGCCAATCATTTGGTCGCGGTCGAACAAATTATGCCGATTTCAAGCCGCCTCGTCGTCAATCGTGCAGCACTTAAATTGAAACGAGAATCCATCCAGCCGCTGCTGGATGCCTTTGAGCGCGCCGTGAAGAAATGAGTGGCATATGAGCGTAGCAATTAATCGTTTTAGGTCAACCGATGCAGACTTCGCCGCGAAGCTCGACAAATTGCGCGCGTTCGAAGCGTCGCAAAACATCGACACCGATCGCCGGGTTACCGAAATCCTGGCGGCAGTCAGGGATCGCAAAAACGCCGCACTCCTCGAGTACACGCAACGTTTTGATCGTTGGCAGCCGGTTGTCGGCGCAGGCGCCACAAACTCGCTCGAAGTTATCCCCTCGCAGCTTGACGATGCTCTTAACAGACTGCCCTCGGATGTACGCGCCGCACTGGAGGCCGCAGCGGCGCGCATTCGCCGCTACCACGAGCATCAGCGCCAATCCTCGTGGACGTTTACCGAACCCGATGGGACGATGCTCGGCGTTCAAGTCACACCGCTGGATCGAGCAGGATTGTACGTTCCCGGTGGCAAGGCCGCTTACCCCTCTTCGGTATTGATGAATGCCATCGCTGCGAAAGTTGCCGGTGTAGGCGAGCTAATCATGGTGACGCCCACGCCGGACGGTGTCGTGAATGAAACGGTGTTGGCGGCTGCTGCATTGGCGGGCGTGGATCGTGTTTTTCGGATTGGCGGCGCGCAAGCCGTCGCGGCACTGGCGTATGGGACCGAAAGTATCCCGGCGGTAGACAAGATCGTGGGACCTGGCAACGAATACGTCGCAGCCGCCAAGCGGCAGGTATTTGGCGTGGTCGGCATCGATATGGTGGCAGGGCCATCGGAAATTCTGGTGATCGCCGACGGGACAGCCGACCCAGACTGGGTCGCGATGGACTTGTTCAGTCAGGCCGAGCACGACGAAATCGCCCAGTCGATTCTGCTGTGTCCCGATCAAAACTTTATCGACCAAGTCGTGAAGAGTATTGAAAAGCAGATCGGCAACATGCCGCGTGCGGACATCATCCGCGCCTCGCTGGCCAATCGTGGCGCTTTGATTCACGTTCGCGATCTCGCCGAGGCTTGCCGGATATCCAATCAGATCGCGCCCGAGCACCTTGAACTCTCTGTCGCCGATCCGCATGCACTGCTACCGCTCATCCGCCACGCAGGGGCCATCTTCATGGGCGTCCATTCCTCGGAATCAATAGGCGACTACTGTGCCGGGCCGAATCACGTGCTGCCAACGTCTGGGACCGCTCGGTTTTCGTCGCCGCTGGGTGTGTACGACTTTCAAAAACGCTCGTCCATCATCCATGTTTCCGCCACCGGCGCGCATACGCTTGGCCGGGTGGCTGCAACGCTGGCGCGGGCTGAGGGCCTGGAAGCGCACGCCCGGTCGGCAGAATATCGGCTAATACCATGATTTCCCGCGCTAATGCACTGATTCGCCCGGAGATCCTTGCCCTGTCGGCCTATCCCGTGCCGTCGAGCGCCGGCCTGATCAAGCTGGATGCGATGGAAAATCCCTATGGTTTTCCGCCAGCGCTCAAGGCGGAGTTGATGCAGCATCTGGCCGCCGCATCGCTAAACCGCTATCCAGACGCAGGCGCCACCGTGTTGCGGACGGCGATTCGCGAGGCCATGCAGATTCCCGACAGTCTCGACATCGTGCTGGGCAACGGCTCGGACGAAATCATTCAGATCATCGCCGCCGCCTGTGCAAAGCCGGGTGCGACACTGCTCGCATTCGAGCCATCGTTTGTGATGTTCAAGATTATTGCGACTTTTTGCGGCTTGCATTATGCGGGTGTGCCGCTCACGGAAGACTTTGCCATCGACATGGCCGCCACGCGATCGGCAATTCAAGAACACCAGCCGGCAGTCATATTCATCGCCTATCCAAACAATCCGACCGGCAATTTGTTCAGCCGAGAGGCGATCCGAGAAATCATCAGCATTGCACCTGGTCTGGTGGTGATCGACGAGGCATATTTCGCCTTCTCAAGCGATTCATTTATCAACGAGATGGCAACCTTCCCCAACGCCGTGCTGATGCGCACTGTGTCCAAGCTGGGCTTGGCTGGCCTTCGCCTGGGATTCCTCGCCGGCCATCCGGAGTGGATTCGCGAGTTCGACAAGGTCCGCCTGCCATACAACATAAATTGCCTGACTCAGGCTGGCGCTACGTTTGCCCTCAAACACTACGCTGCACTCTTGGAGCAAGCGGCGACCTTGCGGGAAGCGCGTGGGAAACTCATGGACGCATTGCGGGCAGTCCCGAATGTGACGGTGTATCCCACCGAAGCAAACTTTGTGTTGATCAGAGTGCCGGACAGCGAAAAAACCTTTAGCGCATTGCTGTCGCGTAAAATCCTTGTCAAGCACACCGGTTCATCGCATCCTCTGCTCCGGAATACATTGCGGATTACCATCGGGACGGCGGACGAGAACGCCGCGTTTCTGACCGCATTGCGCGAAGCCACTTAATCATTCATTACGCCACATGAGAACCGCAGACGTCACCCGTAATACCAAAGAAACGCAGATTCGCGTCGTCATCAACCTGGATGGCACCGGCGAGGCCAAGCTCGATTCAGGCATTGCGTTTCTTGATCACATGATCGACCAGATCGCCCGTCACGGCATGATCGACATTGAATTGAAGGCTACCGGTGATCTTCACATCGACGCCCATCACACCGTTGAAGATATCGGCATCACAGTCGGGCAGGCGGTGACGCAGGCGCTGGGCGACAAGATGGGAATACGCCGCTATGGCCATGCTTATGTGCCGCTGGATGAGGCGCTGTCTCGTGTCGTTATCGACATGTCGGGGCGCCCGGGGCTGCAATTCCACGTCAACTTCACGCGTGCAAGAATCGCCGAGTTCGATGTGGACCTGTTTTATGAGTTTTTTCAGGGCTTCGTCAATCACGCTTTGTGCACGCTTCATGTCGATAACTTGCGAGGCGCAAACTCGCATCACCAGATTGAGACGGTCTTCAAAGCTTTCGGCCGTGCGTTGCGCATGGGCTGCGAACTCGATCCGCGTGCCGCAGGCATTCTGCCGTCGACCAAGGGCTCTCTCTAGTATCCGAACTCTGGCGCAGCATGCAAAAAATTGTGGTGGTCGATTACGGGATGGGCAATCTGCGCTCGGTGGCCAAGGCCTTTGAGTTCGTTGCACGAGAACACTTCACGGATATCGACGTCAGCATCAGCAACTCACCCCAGCAAGTTCTCGATGCAGATCGGGTGATATTTCCGGGGCAAGGCGCAATGCCCGACTGCATGCGCTATCTGACCGAAAGTGGCCTTGAGGCTGCGGTGCGCCGCGCTGCAGCGTCCAAGCCGTTCTTTGGCGTATGCGTGGGAATGCAAATGCTCTTCGAGCGTTCCGAGGAGGGCGATACGCCGGGGCTCGGACTGTTCGCGGGAACAGTGAGGCGATTCGTGCCGCAGCAGGCATCGCAGAAAGTTCCACATATGGGCTGGAATACGGTCAAGCAAACGCGCGGGCATCCGTTGTGGCAAGATATTGCCGATGACGAGCGGTTTTATTTCGTGCATAGTTATTTCTGTGAGCCTGCCGATGCGCTCGTGACCGTTGGAGAAACTGATTACGCTGGCCACTTTACCTCCGCCATCGCGCGAGAAAATATTTTTGCCACGCAATTCCATCCTGAAAAAAGCCACCGAGCCGGACTGACGCTCTACAAAAATTTTCTTTCCTGGTCGCCAGCGTGATGAGCGCGCAGATGCGATGACCGGCATAGCCAACCTCTTCTTCCACTCCTGACTCTGTATCCTCACCAAACATCATGTTGATCATCCCGGCAATCGACATCAAGGACGGCCACTGCGTGCGACTCGAACAGGGCGACATGCAGCGTGCAACCGTGTTTTCCGACAACGCGGGAGAGACCGCTCGACGATGGAAGGATCTCGGCGCGACGAGACTCCACGTGGTCGACCTCAACGGTGCTTTCGCTGGCAAACCCAAGAATGAGGGGGCGATAAAGGAAATCATCGCAGCGATGGGCGACGTGCCGGTACAACTCGGTGGCGGGATACGTGATCTGGCAACGATCGAGCGCTATCTGGACGACGGCGTGACATATATCGTCATCGGCACTGCTGCCGTTAAAACGCCTGGTTTCTTGCATGAGGCTTGCGACGCATTCCCCGGCCACATCATTGTGGCACTGGATGCGAAGGACGGAAAAGTCGCTACCGATGGCTGGTCGAAACTGACGGGGCATGATGTCATCGATCTCGCCAAACGCTTTCAGGAGTACGGTGTGGAAGCGGTTCTTTACACTGACATTGGTCGCGACGGCATGATGACTGGCGTGAATATCGAAGCGACCGTCAAGCTTGCCCAGGCGCTAACGATTCCGGTCATTGCTTCCGGCGGGCTTAGCAGTATGGAGGATGTCAAAAAACTCATCGCCGTAGAGGATGAGGGCATCATGGGCGTTATTACCGGCCGCGCCATTTACGAAGGGTCTCTGGACTTTGCAAAGGCGCGGGCGCTGGCTGAGCAGTCGGCAGCCTGATCAGACCTTGCGATGACGTGCTATTTCGTAGGCCCAGCATTGGTGCGCCGTTCTGGCCAAAAATGTTCTGAAAGCGGCGTCGATGCTCGTGTTTGCCAATCACGGCGACGGGTCTCGACGTGTTAGCCAAACGCATCATCCCCTGCCTTGACGTGAATGGCGGTCGAGTGGTCAAGGGCGTTAATTTCGTCAACTTGCGTGACGCCGGCGACCCGGTTGAAATCGCTCGCAAATACAATGATGACGGTGCCGACGAACTCACTTTTCTGGACATCACAGCAAGCTCTGATGCGCGCGCGATGATTCTTGACGTGATCGAACGTGTCGCGGATCAGGTGTTCATTCCATTGACGGTGGGTGGCGGCATTCGCAGCATCGAAGACGTCCGTCGCTTGATGAATGTTGGTGCAGACAAGATCAGCATCAATACGTCTGCTGTCACCAATCCACAATTGGTGAAGGACGCCAGCGATCATTTTGGCTCACAGGCGATTGTCGTCGCCATTGATGCGCGCAAACGTCCAAATGCAGAGGGTTGGGAGGTGTTCACGCATGGCGGGCGTACAGCGACCGGCCTCGATGCGGTGGCGTGGGCGAGGCGTGTCACAGAGGAGCTTGGCGCTGGCGAAATTTTGCTCACCAGCATGGATCGTGATGGCACCAAGTCCGGATTTGATCTCGCCCTTACGCGCGCCATTGCCGAGGCCGTCACGGTGCCAGTGATTGCTTCCGGCGGCGTCGGAACGTTGGATCACCTTGCCGATGGCGTGAGTGAAGGTAAAGCTGATGCGGTGCTTGCGGCGAGTATTTTTCACTTTGGCGAATACACGATTAATGAGGCGAAACAGCGTATGAGAGCGCGTGGCATCGAGGTCAGGTTGTGAGCGGCGACGTGCAGGCGCAGTGGTTGGACGCTGTTAAGTGGGACGACAAGGGGTTGGTCGCCGCCATCGCTCAAGATGTCACAAGTCTGGAAGTGCTGATGCTGGCGTGGATGAATCGCGACTCCTTGCAGCTCACGCTCACCACGGGTGACGCGCACTACTGGTCACGCTCGCGGCAGGCATTGTGGAAAAAAGGCGAGACGTCGGGTCATATCCAGCATGTGAAGGAATTACGGCTGGATTGTGATGGCGATGCAATTTTGATGAAGGTTGAACAGGCCGGCAATATCGCCTGTCATACCGGCCGTCGTAGGTGTTTTTTCAACTTGCTCGAAGATGGGCGATGGGTCGTGAAAGACGAAATTAACGACGGTGTTGCGCTTTGCATATCCACACCCATTGGCGCGAGCGGCTAAATGAGCAATATCGACATACTTCACCGCCTGGAACAGACTCTGCTGTCCCGCAAAGGCGCAGCGGCGGGTACCTCATATGTTGCCTCGCTTTACGCCAAAGGCATCGACGCGGTACTCAAGAAGGTAGGCGAGGAGGCGACCGAGGCGATTATCGCGGCTAAAGGGGGAGATAACCAGCAACTGACCTCCGAAGCGGCGGACTTGATTTTTCATACGCTGGTGATGCTAGCCGCGCGCGACGTCCCGCTGGCTGACGTGCTCGCGGAACTTGAGCGGCGAGAAGGAATTTCCGGAATTGATGAAAAGAATGCGCGGCGCACGCCAGGAAAGGAGACTACGAAATGAACGACAACAACACTATTTTCGGCAAAATTATCCGCGGCGAAATCCCCAGCAAGAAAGTCTATGAAGACGACGACGTACTGGCGTTTCATGACATTCATCCTGTCGCTGAAGTCCATTTCCTGATCATTCCCAAGAAATTCATTGCGACCCTCGCCGACGTAACCGGCGATGACACTGCGCTAATGGGAAAGATGCTCGCCCTCGTACCGGTGCTTGCCCGGGAGCAGGGGCTTACCGATGGATTTCGCACCTCGATCAACACCGGTCGGATGGGGCGCCAAGACGTGTATCATTTACACATTCACGTGTTCGGAAACAGGCCGGGCAACATTCCCTTGAGCGCGATAGCGCTAGGCTAGTCACAAACGCAGTTACCGCCATCAGGTCGATGCAAATGGCGTCATACAGACACGCGACTGTATCGTCAACTTCATGTGCGTTGCGACCGCAGTCCGAGCCGCAATCGGCAAGAGCAGCGGGAAATTGCTCTGGCAACCGCAAAATTTTAGGAGATCATCATGGGTAGTTTTAGTATTTGGCACTGGCTCATCGTACTTGTCGTTGTGTTGCTGATATTCGGCACCAAGAAATTACGCAATATCGGCGGCGATTTGGGTGGCGCGGTCAAAGGCTTCAAAGACGGTATGAAGTCCGATGGCGAAGTGGAAAAGAAACCCGATCAAGTTGTCGGCACGACGATCGATGTCGATGCCAAGGACAAGCAAAAAAGTTGAGCGCCTTGTTCAGCAATTCTGCTGAGTCGCTGGCGAACTTTTCCAGGGCAGCCTTATTTTCGTCTCGCGAAACGGAGCGCCCATGCTAGACATGAGCTTTTCTGAGATTGCGGTGATCGGTGTTGTCGCACTGGTGGTGTTGGGCCCTGAGCGGCTGCCCAAGGTGGCGCGAACTGCCGGACATTTGTTCGGCCGTCTGCAGCGTTATGTGGCCACGGTGAAGGCGGATATCAATCGCGAAATGGACACTTCCGAGCTTACCAAGATCAAGCAGGAGGTACAGGACGCTGCCAAGAGTTTTGAACAAAGCGTTCAGCAGCACGCCAATATTGTTGAGAAGGAAACATCCGCAATCGGCCAGGCAATTGAGAAACAGGCAACATTGCCAGTTGAAGGGGAAGTTTCAAGTCACTCGCAAGTGTCACTGCTTGCCGAGCAGGAAAGCGGCTTGCACGAAGCGGCATCAAGTATTCAAGCAGCCCCGATTGTGGCGCCAGCAATTCCTGTTTCGTCGGTCAAGGTTGGAGCTGTCGTCGCATCCGCCCATCCGGTTCAATCCGGCCTCGATTTCGGTATCGAACCAGTGCGTATTTCAGGTTCGACGTGAACGATACCGTCAAAGATACGTTTGTTTCGCATCTCGTTGAATTGCGAAATCGTCTGGTCTACTCTTTGATCGCATTCGGCATTGTGTTGATACCGTTGGTGACGCCACCGTGGTTCCTGGCGGGCAAGCTTTATGACCTGCTGGCCCTGCCGATGATGGCGGCGTTGCCGCAGGGCTCGAAAATGATCGCGACCGGTGTGATTTCGCCATTTTTCATTCCGTTGAAGATAGCGATGCTCGCGTCGTTTCTGGTTGCGCTGCCATTCATTTTGTATCAACTATGGATGTTTGTCGCCCCGGGACTGTACAAGCACGAAAAACGCTTTGTCATGCCATTGATTGTGTCGAGTACGGCGCTGTTTTTCGTCGGCATGGCGTTCTGCTATTTTTTTGTTTTCAGGATGGTGTTTACGTTCATTGCGCAGATGGCGCCGTCGACCATCACGGTTTCCCCGGACATTGAAAACTATTTCAGTTTCGTGCTTGGGATGTTTTTCGCATTTGGGCTTGCATTTGAGACGCCGGTTGTCGTTGTCGTGTTGGTTGCTACCGGAATGGTCACTCTCGAAACGCTACGCGAAATTCGCCGCTACGTCATTGTCGGTGCGTTTGTTGTTGCGGCCGTCGTCACCCCGCCGGACGTGGCCTCGCAACTAGCGCTGGCGATCCCACTTTGCGTTTTGTATGAAATTGGCATCTTGTGGGCGCGCTTTTTTGTAACGCCCAAACCGCGCGTCGAGACTGAGTCTCACGCCGGGTAGTCAGTCAGTACTTACCGCCGTGGCAAGCGTCGCTTGGCAATGCTTACAGTGAGTTCGATGGCTTTTCCGCTGCGTGTGAGCTGAAACCTTGCATCTTTGCCGGGCCTTAGCGCTGCGATCACCGCCATCGCCGCAACACTATCTTGAATATTCTTGCCTTCGATGCCTGTAATGACATCGCCGACTTTGAGCCCAGCTTTGTCTGCCGGATCGCCGCGCACGACCGTTGCTACCAGGGCGCCACGTACTACAGGCAGTTTCAGCGATTCTGCAAGCGCCGGTGTAATGTCCTGTGGCGAAATGCCGATGTAGCCGCGCGTAACGGAGCCTTCCGCAATTATTTGCTCCATGACGTCCTTGGCCATCGATACCGGTATAGCAAAGCCAATTCCCAAGGAGCCGCCGGTACGAGAGTAAATGACACTATTGATGCCGAGCAGGTTGCCGTTTATATCAACCAAGGCGCCGCCCGAATTGCCCGGATTGATTGCCGCGTCGGTCTGAATAAAGTTCTCGTAGCGGTTCACGCCAAGACGATTTCGTCCGAGCGCGCTGACGATACCCATCGTAACGGTTTGACCAACACCAAAAGGATCGCCGATGGCAAGCACCACATCGCCGACCCGCGCGTTTTCTGATTGTCCAAGCGTTATTGGGGTCAACCCTTTGCCCTCAATTCGCAAGACAGCCAAATCAGATTCTGGATCGGTGCCGACGACTTTGGCTGGCAGCACGCGGCCATCGGCAAATGCAACCTGGATGTCCTTGGAAGCGGCTACCACGTGGTCGTTGGTAACAACGTATCCGCCTTTTTCGTCAGCGTTGATGATGACACCCGAACCAAGGCTGCCTCGAACCTCTGGATTGTCCTCGTCGCCGTTCTGCTGTCCAAAAAAGCGCTGAAACAACGGGTCATTGGCAAGCGGATGGTTGCTGGGGATTTTGGTCTCTCGTGACGAGGAAATATTAACAACAGAAATCATTGCCCGCTTGGCAGCATCTGCAAAACCTGGTCTGGTCTGGACCGTATTGCCCACTGAAACCAAGCTTGCCGGGGGGGACGACTCACGAATTTCAACGACGTTGCGCCGCCATGGATTCCAGTCGGGTCTGATGAGCGTGACTACAAACACGATCGCTAGCGTGATCGTGACAAATTCAGCGAATATCAACCAAAAGCGACGCATGCAATATGTACCTGATAGACCAGCGCGTAGAAGAGCATCGGAAACATTGGGCCGAAAACGTCAATTCACAATAGCAGGGGAAGGAATCGCGCCAGTCTTGGTACTATCGGCGCGAAAATAATCAAATCAACAGCGTTTACATAAAGTAAGCGAGCGATCACTTCCTTAGGAGATCCCGAATCTCTCTGAGCAGCATTATGTCCTCTGGCGTGGATGCTGGCGCAGGGG
>JANMZU010000942.1:0-7157 GCA_031383585.1 Betaproteobacteria bacterium | reverse complement strand
CTCAATTTTTGCCGGGGACGCGGACAGTTTGATCGGCATGCCAACGTTGAACCATTTGCCGCGCTGCGGATGATCGAGTTCGACGTACATGTCGCGGCCACGCACGTGTTCATCGTTTGCCAAATCTTCGGTGGACATGATGGGTCCGCAAGGCACGTCTAGCGGATTGAGGATGGCCATTACTTCGCGTTTGGTGTAGCTGGCCGCGAATTTATTAAGCAGTGTCCACATCAGTTGCTGATTTTTGCGGCGTTCGCCTATGGTGGCGAATTGCGGATCGGCCGCGAGTTCGGGCATGCCGACTTCCGGTCCGACACGGCCAGCCAGCGCTGCCCACACCGCTTCTTGTACGACAACGTAGATCCAGTCGTTCGCACCGTGCGGCTTGCAATGGATCGCATTGCCAAGCTGGCCACCGCCGGAATCGTTGCCCGCGCGCGGGACTTCGCCCATGTTTTGGTAGGTCGGTACGGAATACTCGGCAAGTGCCTGGCGCGTGAGGCGCTGATGATCGCGAAATTTGACACGACAAAGATTCATTACCCCGTCCATCATCGCTACCTCCACATACTGACCTTCGCCGGTACGGTTGGCCTGATGGAGTGCCGCGAGCAGGCCGATGGCCAGATGCAGACCGGTGCCTGAATCCCCAATCTGTGCACCGGTGACGAACGGTGCCCCATCGGGAACGCCGGTGGTACTCATTGACCCGCCCATCGCCTGAGCGACGTTCTCATACGCCTTGAACTCGGCGTAAGGGCCGCTGGAGCCAAAGCCCTTGATCGAACCCATCACAATCTTTGGATTGATTTCGTGAATCTTTTCCCAGGTAAACCCGAAGCGGTCCAGGACACCCGGCCCAAAATTCTCCATGATGATGTCGCACTTGGCGAGCAGATCGACAAATACCGCCTTGCCTTCCGCAGACTTCATGTTCACGGTGATCGAGCGCTTGTTGCAGTTGAGCATCGTGAAATAGAGGCTGTCTGCGCCGGGAACATCGCGCAACTGGCCGCGCGTTGCATCGCCTTGCGGTGGTTCAAACTTGATAACGTCGGCACCCATCCAAGCGAGTAATTGCGAGCAGGTTGGCCCGGCCTGGACATGCGTCATATCGAGAATTCTGACTCCTTTAAGCGCTTCCATTAGCTTGTTACCTCTATGTCCAGGCCGTCATGCCGTATCGGCTCGGCGCATCCCCGGAACTGCGCCCGGGGCCCCTGCTTCCGGCCTCCCGGCATTGCCTGGACATGCGTCATATCCGGAATTCGTACACTCTTAAATGCTTTCATTCAGCTCTCCAGAAACTCTTCGGCAAAGGCGAGACTACCTCGCTCTTCCAATCAATTGAACTACTTTTTCTTCCCGCTTTGCGGATTAAGACTGGTGATGCGACCACTCTCGGTACCTGCAGTTTCATCAATTACAGCATTGATGAGCGTGGGCCGACGCGAGCTTATCGCCTCCTCCATGGCCTGTCTCAACTCGGTAGGCGTGGTCGCGTTCACGCCTACACCACCGAAAGCCTCCATGATTTTGTCATAGCGCGCGCCCTTGACGAACACCGTGGGCGCTACGTCAGGGCCACCATTCGGATTGACATCAGTACCCTTATAAACGCCGTTGTTATTCATGACCACCACGCATACCGGCAGGTTATAGCGGCAAATGGTTTCCACCTCCATGCCAGAAAAACCGAAGGCGCTATCGCCCTCGATAGCGATTACATTCTGGCCAGACTCCACAGCAGCGGCCACGGCAAAGCCCATGCCAATGCCCATAATGCCCCAAGTGCCAACGTCCAGGCGTTTGCGCGGCTTGTACATATCAACGATTGAGCGGGTGAAGTCGAGTGCGTTGGCACCCTCGTTTACCAGCATGGCATCCGGATTGGCTTTGACGATATCGCGCACCACATTTAGTGCGCTATGAAAATTCATCGGTACCGGGTCCTTGGCGAGGGTCTCAGCCATCTTCGCGAGGTTCTTGTTTTTCCGCTCAGCAATAGCGGCCAGCCAGTCAGCAGGTGGCTTGGCCCAGTTGGATCCGATGCCAGCAAGCAGGGCGGACACGCAGGAGCCGATGTCACCTACCAGTGGCGCGTCGATGCGCACATTGCTGTCCGCTTCGGTTGGCGATATGTCAATCTGGATGAATTTCTGCGCCCCCCAGGCTTTGTGGTCCTTGCCACCCCAGGTCTTGCCCTTGCCTTGAGAAAGTAGCCAGTTGAGGCGTGCGCCGACCAGCACCACTACATCCGCTTCGGGCAATACGTATGAACGAGCAGCGGCTGCGGACTGCTCATGCGTGTCCGGCAGCAGCCCTTTGGCCATAGACATCGGCAGATAGGGAATGCCAGTGCGCTCGACCAAGGCACGGACGGCTTCGTCGGCTTGAGCGTACGCAGCACCCTTACCCAGCAAAATAAGCGGACGCTTGGCGCCCTTGAGCAACGCCAGTGCACGCTCGATTGCATCCCCGGCGGGAATCTGACGCGGCGCGGCATCGACAACCTTGATGAGGGAATTCCTGCCCGCCTCTGAGTCCATAGTCTGCGCAAACAGCTTGGCCGGCAAATCGAGGTAAACGCCGCCAGGTCGACCAGAAACGGCAGAGCGAATGGCGCGTGCCACGCCAATGCCGATGTCCTCTGCATTGAGCACCCTGAACGCCGCTTTGCAAAGCGGCCTGGCGATGGCCAACTGGTCCATCTCTTCGTAATCTCCCTGCTGGAGGTCGACAATCTCGCGTTCACTTGAACCAGATATGAGGATCATCGGGAAGCAGTTAGTGGTGGCGTTCGCCAGCGCGGTCAACCCATTGAGAAATCCCGGCGCCGACACCGTCAGGCAAACGCCTGGTTTCTGCGTAATAAACCCCGCGATTGCTGCGGCATTGCCGGCGTTCTGCTCGTGACGGAAGGAGATCATGCGCATGCCTGCTGCTTGCGCTTTACGTGTCAGGTCGGTGATCGGTATTCCCGGCAAGCCATAAATGGTGTTTAGCCCGTTCAGCTTCAGGGCGTCGATGACCAGATGAAAACCGTCGGTCATTTCTGCGGATTGTCCATCAGATGTCATGCTGGGATGCCTCGCGTTATCGTGGTCAATTTGCACAACCTATTGACTCATTAGTTTTCGATTGGGGACGATCAGGACAGGAAAGCGAGCCGGACTTTCCTCAATTCGTGACCGCGTCAGCGCTCACGAATAGTTGTACGGCGCTGAGCTGCTGCTGCATGGTTGCACGACAGGGAGTTTTTTGAACCCATACCATTCTCCTCAAAATTACTTTTATATTGCGATGGAATCTTGGGTGTGTTCATGACGACTCTTACCCGACGCGAACGACTTATTGACTTGAATCAAGCCGCATAAATTGCGACTTTCGCTTTGTGAGTACGCATGATAAAAATGCCACAATAGAGTCGCCTTGATGCCTGTCAATAGTCAACGGAAACCGCCATGACACTACTTTCTGCTCACCCGCAACGCGAACTTATTCGCACCCAGTTAGCGCGCAATATTGTGCTTCGCACCCTAAAGCCGCGCGCCTTCAATGAGCTTGAAAAATACCTCTCAATCACCGACCATAAGAAAGGCGATTTGTTGCTGGGCCAGGGCGATCACGACATGGCGCAGTACTTCATTCTCGATGGCATCCTGAAGCGCGTCGTATCGAATCAGGAGGGCAAGGAAATGATCTTGCGATTCTCGAAAGAGGACGAGATGGATACCAGCTACGCGGCGTGGAGGTTGCGTACACCTGCGCCCTACTCGATCCGCGCGGTAATGCGAGCGCGCGTGGCGCAGTTGCCGATGGAGCAATGGGTTGAATTCCTCGAAAAGCACCACTCAATCAAGGACGACTTTGAATACGAGGTCATGCATCTGATGTCGGAGGTCATGGCGCACACCATCACACTGCATATGCTGGACGCACAGGGACGCGTTCAGCGCTTCCTGCGCAAGCATCCCGACCTATATGAGCGGGTGCCGATGAAGGAGCTGGCCTCGTACATGAATCTGTCAGCTGAGACGCTTTCGCGTTTAAAACAAAAGGGCAAGATTCAGGCGATTCTCGCCAGATAAAATTCAATCATCGCGCCAAGCCGCCTGGGAAAATGCGCCCGCCCAGCCCACCAGTCATGGTTGCCAGTTGATTGGCGATCATTGTCACACCTTCGACCACGCTGGCAACGTCAACGCAACGGTCGTGTTCCCGCGGACTCGAAACAATTCCGGACAACGTAACGGCGCCCTTGTGGGCTACGATGGATATGTCCACATGCGATGTATCCGGGTTGGCGCGAAGCGCAGAACGTACATGCGACGAAAGCGCCAGATCCAAAAGATGTTGCCGCGATTCCGGGGTTTCCGCAAAAGCCGCACTATTGACCAGGCTCACCACCATATCAACGCAATTGGCAACCGGCATTCGCTCCGTGTTTAGTGTCAAATCGTAAAGCGCCGGATCTCCCCAGTCGACGTCAAAATGTTCTGCCATTCGCGCAGAGCGTGCCGCGTCGTCGACACGAATTTCTTTTCGGGCAAGATTCTCGTCGTCCGTTTCAAGGCGTGCCATCAGGCGTTTTACCCGCAGCGACATTGGCGCGCAGACGTGAATGCCGGGGATGTGTGAGACCGAACGGAGCCAAAGCGTCGCGCCCCAGCCGCGTATCAGTACGTTGTCCTTGACGGCAAGATCGAAGACTTCTTCCGCGGTAAAAATGGAAATGGTTTTTTCGTCAGCGGCCCAGCGCTCAATCGCACTTGCTTTACCCTCTCGAAGTCGCCGGATGAGACTCTTCTTGACTTGCATACGGCCGGCAACAACGTCACCAACCTCATGCCGGACTTGTTCAAGCCCGAGCGCTTCGCACACACCGAGGGCAACATCCTTGCCCAATGTGGCCATTTCCTGCGTCATTGCGATTACGGGCACGGCTATACTCCCCTGCGGCTATTTGCCGCGCAATTTGGCGAAACCGGCGTTGAGAGGCACCCAGAACAGCATCACCAGAGCCAGGCTCGTGATCGATGCCACCAGGCCATTGGCAAAGAATATCGACATCGAGCCTTGCGACATCAGCATCGACTGCCGGAATGCGTCCTCTGCGCGGTCACCAAGCACCAGCGCCAATACCAGTGGCGCAAGAGGGTAATCGAGCTTCTTGAAGACATAACCAACTACACCGAATATCACCATCAGCCAGACGTCGAACATGGAGCCGTGCACGGTATAGGCGCCGATGGCGCAGATCACCAGAATGACCGGCGCGACAATCGAAAACGGGATGCGCAGAATCGCCGCGAAGAACGGCACTGTAGTCAGCACGACAATCAAGCCGGCAATATTGCCCAAATACATCGAAGCGATAAGACCCCAGACGAAATCCTTCTGCTCGGTAAACAGCAGAGGCCCCGGTTGCAATCCCCAGATAAGCAGTCCACCCAGCAGAACAGCAGCGGTCGGCGACCCAGGAATACCCAGCGTGAGCATTGGCAGCAGTGCTGCAGTGCCAGCTGCGTGCGCGGCAGTTTCTGGTGCGACAACACCTTCCATCTCCCCTTTGCCAAAATTTGCACCGTTTGGTGACATGCTCTTGGCAACACCATAGCCCATGAATGACGCCGGCGTAGCCCCGCCTGGTGTGATGCCCATCCAGCAGCCAATGAGAGACGAACGGATTGAGGTCTTCCAGTATTTTGGCAACTGCTTCCAGGTGTCGATAACGACACGCATCTTGATCTTGGCTTCGGCGCCCTTGAATGCAAGACCCTCTTCTATCGTGAGCAAAATCTCACCAATGCCAAACAGACCAATGACCGCGATAAGGAAGTCAAAGCCCTTGAGCATTTCGGTGAAGCCGAATGTCATGCGTAACTGCCCGGTGACTGTATCCAGGCCTACCGCTGCCAGCGCGAATCCAAGCATCATCGCGGTAATGGTCTTGAACGGTGAACCTTTGGACATACCGACGAAGCTGCAGAAGGTAAGCAGGTAGACCGCAAAATATTCTGGGGGTCCGAATTTAAGCGCAAACTTTGCGACCAGCGGTGCGGTGAAGGTGATCATCAGCACTGCGACGAGGGCACCGATAAATGATGAGGTGAACGCTGCCGTCAGCGCTTCACCTGCCCGTCCTTGTTGCGCCATCGGGTATCCATCAAATGTAGTGGCTACTGACCACGGTTCACCGGGAATGTTAAATAGAATGGATGTGATTGCACCGCCAAACAATGCCCCCCAATAGATGCATGACAACATGATGATCGCTGACGTAGGGTTCATTGAAAAGGTCAGTGGAAGCAGAATGGCGACACCATTGGCCCCTCCAAGTCCGGGTAGCACACCGATTAGCACACCGAGAATAACGCCCACCAGCATCAGCCCCAGGTTATAAGGCGTAAGCGCGACACTAAAGCCTTGAATGAGACTATTGATTTCTTCCACGTCGGTCTCCTCAGGTTAAGCCAAGTGCAGCTTCGAGCGGACCCTTGGGAAGCGGCACCTTGAACCATATTTCAAACAACAGGAAGAAGACGACCGGCACACCGATCGATACAGCCGCAGTAATTGGCCACGCGTATTTGCCAAGCCATTTCATGAACAGTGTGATAAATACTGCTGAAGCCACGTAAATGCCGAGAGCGGGCACCGGCCCAACACCGCCAATGAGCGCGACGTAAACGACGGTGGGAATCATTACTGACAGGATCATCCTAAGCGAAGACGCGCTTACAAAAGATCCGCCGCCCTTGTCGCGTAGCGCGGCAATGAAATTAACAATGCTTGAAATGCAAAGTATGAGGCCGATATAAAAGGGGAAGTAACCTGCTTCAGGCCCGTCCGAGCCCCATTTTGACCCCAAACGGACGCTGTCTGTTATCACTACAGCGCCGATCACAAAAATCACGACGGCTGTAATCGCATCGACGGCTTTGACAGATGCAGCGGACTTTACTTCCGGGTTTTCCACAGAAAATCTCCTCTTGCTTCGATTCAAATTGCCGTCTTTCGCGGCTTCACAGCTAGTTTTGGCAAAAAAAATAGCCCCGCTATTTCTGACGGGGCTGTTTTTCAGGCGTCACTTCTTTGCGAGAAACCCGGCCTCGGACATCAGGGATTGATGGCGTTGCTCTTCCTTGGCAACC
>JANMZU010000928.1:0-4377 GCA_031383585.1 Betaproteobacteria bacterium | reverse complement strand
CGCCAGTACTGGTACCGGGCTGTCGGTCATGGTGTCATTGCCAAGCTGGCCAGCGATGTTATACCCCCAGCACTTCACGCTTCCGTTGGCGACGGCACAACTATGGGCGTTGCCAGCCGACACGGCAGTTACATTGCTGTTCGCGGTGATCGCCTGCACGGGCCCCGAGCTACCGGTGGTCGTAGCATTGCCTAGTTGACCAGTGGTGTTTCGGCCCCAGCACTGCACGCCGCCATTCACAATTGCACAGGCGTGATAGTCGCTCACTGAAATCGCCGTAGCATTGCTGCCGGGTGGGATTGCTTGCACTGGCACTTGACTAGTAAATGCGGCGGTAATCTTGCCGAGCTGGCCATAGCTATTGCTACCCCAACATTGCACTCCGCCATTGACCAATGCACAGCTCTGGGACGTACTAGGCGCCACACGAGGGTGATTCGATACGCCTCCCGCCGCCACAGCGGTGACATTGCTCCCGGCCGCAATTGTTACCATTGGTACAAGGCTTGGCGTAAGACTGTTGTTGCCGAGCTGACCAAAATCGTTGGCACCCCAGCACTGCACCCCACCGTTGACTACCGCGCAACTATGGGACAGGCCGGCAGAAACTGAGGTGACGTTGCTCCCTGAGGGAATCGCCTGCACCGGCGCGGGGCTATAGTTGGTCGTGCCATTACCTAGTTGGCCATCACGGTTTGCGCCCCAGCACTGCACCCCGCCACTTACTACAGCGCAACTGTGGTAGTCGCCTGCGGATACCATCGTCGCGTTGCTTCCAGGGTCTATTGCCGTCACAGGCACCGGACTGGAAATCAGACTATTGTTGCCGAGCTGACCACTATCATTGGCACCCCAACACTGCACGCCGCCGCTGGCAAGTGCGCAGTTGAAGTTAGTTCCCGCCGTAATGGCCGTGACACTGGTCGCACGCAGGTTGACAGTCAGGGGCACCGTCGTATTCAGTGTCCCTCCAGCAGTGTCGGTCGCCAAGAGCGTTAGCGCAAAGCTTCCTGCTGCTGTCGGTGTGCCACTGATTGCAATACTGCCACTTACGCTGTGCGTGAACGACAAGCCAGCAGGAAGACCCGCGATGGAAGCACTCGCCAGTGGCACCGGAGAACCGACCACTAAAAAGGAAGCGTAGGCTTGCCCTTGAAATCCTTGCGGCAACTGCGATGTGAGCAGTTGCGGCCTGGCAAAGGTCTGCGCGCTCGCAAGAGAAAAAATGGCAATGCAAATCAGCACAAAGGCTAAGCGGAAAAACCGGGGAATGCTCTGCGTGGGAGTAATCAATTAGATGTCCGGGTTAAGCCACAGCCCCAATTATCCCACTACTACCGCTTGCTACATTCTAGCGGACGATGACCATTGTAAAGGGGACAATTAGGTTCAGACGCCAACGTCGCTGACGTTATTCCTGCCTTACCTGCCTGCTTTTCACGCCATCTGAGCGATTGCCCGAACGCAGTCCGAACAGCACCCCCAGCCCCCGCAACATCCAGTCCGGATTCACCCCTCACGCCGCTTCAAACAGATCCAGCCGCACCGCCGGTGCACGCGGTGGCGGCTGCGCGGCCAGTCCCAGATGGGTGAGGATGCGGGCGATGGCGGCAGGTTCTTCGATGGCAGCGTTGAGCTTGAGTTGCCCGCCACAGTGCGGGCTCTGTGCGATGTCGGTATCGAATACCCGTTTCCCGACCATTGATGTTCATCTGAACGTCCGCTTATCCTATTTTGAATGGCCGGTTTAGAGTCGCGGCTACGTCAACAATGGGTCGGCAGCAGCCAACCACTCATGCCACTGAAGTTCTATGACTATTGTGTTGAATGCGCGAAAGATAGCCGCTGGCCGCAATAGCCAAATGCAACTGACAACAGGCGCCGCTGCTGGAATACGGAAAATTAGTCTAATCGTCAATCAACGAAATTTGCAACAGGGCAAGCCACAATGCACCTAAACGAAGATTACAGCCAGCGGGTTGTGCTCAACCACCACGATCTTGATTGGGTTGCAAGCCCGCAGGCGGGCGTTGAGCGCCGCATGCTCGATCGTGTCGGTGCTGAGGTTGCCAAGGCTACCTCTATCGTCCGCTATAAACCTGGCTCAAAATTTGAATCGCATACGCATGAATTTGGCGAAGAAATACTGGTGCTGCAGGGCGTATTCAGCGATGAAAACGGAGATTACCCGCCTGGGACTTATATGATGAACCCTCCCGGTTCATCACACGCGCCACGCAGCGACTCCGGTTGTGTGCTGTTTGTAAAGCTCAGGCATCTTGGCGCTGATCAACAACGACGAGAAGTCGTCGACACACAAACTGCGGAGTGGTTTCAAGGAATGGTACCTGGCCTCACCGTCATGCCATTGATGCGGCAAGGGCTGGGGTCTACCCTGGTTCGATGGGCTCCACAAACTTTCTTCAATCCGCACACGCATTTTGGTGGTGAAGAAATTTTTGTCGTAAACGGCGTATTCGAAGATGAACACGGACGCTACCCGAGCGGCTCGTGGATCAGGAGTCCGCATATGAGCATGCACAAACCTTTCAGTAAAGAGGGCTGCACCATCTTTGTGAAAACGGGCCATTTGTTGTGCGACTAACGGATTTTCGCTTCACTCCCGTTCGACGTCGATAGTGCCAACATCACGCGATTGCGGCCCGCGTGCTTGGCGGCGTACAACGCCCTATCCGCGGCATCGAGCAGGGCCTTGAATGCTTGCGTGCCGTCCGCCTGCGCTACACCGATGCTGGTCGTCACGGCAAGTTGTGGGTCGATGCGCGTCCATTCGTGGGATTCGACGGCCTCGCGCAGTCGCTCCATCAGTTCGCGGACGTGCGCCTCGGTGACGCCATGCATCACCACCACGAATTCTTCGCCGCCGTAGCGAGCAACCAGATCAGTGGCGCGCGCTTGCGCTCTGAGCACGACGCCCATTTCACGCAGAACCAAATCGCCGACGGCATGCGAATAGCTGTCGTTGATGCGCTTGAAGTGATCGATGTCCAGCAGGGCGACGGCAATGCCGCCGGGTAGGGCGGCAGGCTGTTCCCCCGCCCACTCGTCGAGTCGCCGCCGATTGGCCACGCCGGTCAGCGCGTCTTCGTGCGCGATGCGATCAAGGGCTTGGTTCTGTACGGCAAGCTGCGCAGATCGCTCACGTTGCCGTGTGGCTTCCGCCAGCGCGCTTTCGATCTCTTCGCGCATCGCGAGTTGTTGAAGTTTCTTCTGCGTATCGCGTCGCTGGTTCTCGGCTTCGAGCTGATGGTATTTCTTGAAATGCGCCAGCGCCTTTGCGCTATCGCCGAGTCTTTCGTAGACGTTGGCGAATAGTTGCTGCAACGCGCGCTCGTGGTCCTTCAGCGCGTGCTTGCTGACAATCCGTTCTGCGGCTTGCAGATGGGTGAGCGCCTGTTCAGCGCGGCCGAGCTTCAGCAGGGCCTCGCCCATGTTGGTGAGCGCGTCGGCCTCGCCGCGTGGCAGTGGCATTGCGCGGTAGGTGGCGAGTGATTGCGCGATTTCGTCAAGTGATTCGTCGAGCCGCCCCAGCGCCGCGAGTAGATCGCCCCGCGTGTTGAATAACGCTGCGCGTGCCATTGGGCTCTGTACTTCCACGTTTTGCGAAAATCCGAGATCGATGAATTCAAACGCCTGTTGCGCGATCAACGTGGATGAAACCCCGCGAGCCGTCAACCGCTCGAGCGTACGCACGCGCAGGATAGCGAGATTGTTGTAGACGAACGCGATGCTTTCGAACGCGCCCGCAAGCTGGAACAGCGGAATTGACCGACGATAGGCGTCCTCAGCCTGCTCGAAGTCGTCTAGTTGTGTGCACGTCACGCCGATGGCGCCGAGGCTGGTTGCCTTTTCGCGCGGGTCACTATCCTTGCCGAGCGCTTCGATCAGCGTCAGCGACTCTCGATAGAGGTCGAGTGCGCGCGTGTGTTCGCCCATATCGCCCAGAATCATGCCCTGACGCGTCAGCACCCGGGCCAGGCGCGAGTGCGCGACGCGACGATAGTAAGCTTCGGCGGCGTTGAGTTGAAGAATTGCCTCGAGCGCGTTCGGAACGTAGCGATGCAGATTGCCAAGTTCCAGCTGGCATTCGGCAATACGTTCCTCGTCCCCTATACGCGCTGCGATGTTCAGGGCCGCATCGACCTCGCATATCGCTTTGGCAATTTCACCGGCTTGCCGATATTGCTCAGCAGCGCACAGCCGCGTAGTGACCGCGTCGGCTGTTTCGATGTGTGCGCCCGACATGGGCGTGAACTGATGGGGTGAAAGTCCCCTGTGGGAGAACCGTAATGGAAACATAAAGCAAGTAAACCACTAGCCGAAGGCAAGGGCAAGACCGCGAGGGATTGTCCGAAG
>JANMZU010000920.1:0-2560 GCA_031383585.1 Betaproteobacteria bacterium | reverse complement strand
TCATGATGTTTGCCTTCCGTGCTCAGCGGTCTGCCGACGCCGCTACTTCGGATCGCGATGCTCCCCGACCGGCACCTCGTGTGGAATGTTCCAACCGAAATAGACTTCGACCTCGACGATTTGCCCGTCTCGCACCGTAAGTATTTCTGTGTTGCGAAAGCGTGCTTGCGTGCTCCGGCCTCCATAGGTGACGAACACCTGCTCGCCTTGTTGTACCAAGTGGATGAATTCAAAGCCTTCCGTTGTTCTGCTGTTGGGCCAGCAGCGGGTGAAGTAAGTTGCGCGATCAAGGCGGTTGTCCAACGGGCTGCTGAAGTGAAAGTCGTCGGCAATTAGCGCTTCAATTGCCGAACGGTCTTTTGAGACATACGCCTCGTAGGCTGCCCGGGCGATCGACACCGCATCTCTTGCCACTGTTGTCTCAAGTGCTTGGGCAAACGCGATGCTGTTGCCGTCGGTATCTTTGACCATGAACACTTTGACCTTCTCACCCACCTGTACACCGGCGGCGATGCCCAGCTTGGCAAGTCGGGCGACCTCCTCGTCAATATCGGAGACCGTCAAGGTGCTTGAACATGATCCGGCACGTTCTGGCAAAGCGTAGACCTGTAGCCCGCCTCCGCCATGGAATTTCCATTCGGTCATTCCCGAGATTTGTGTCGAATCTGCGGGTCTCCCCAAGACTTTTTCGTACCATGTGACCGCAGCGTCAATGTCTTTCACCGCCACACTGGCCAACGCATTTTTGATTGTCATCGTGATCCTTCACCGCCAGAAAAAATCCACTTTACTGGCTTCACCACGCGATGTCTGTGCGCTACACCGCACCTCTACGTAGGACGGTGTCGCGTCATTCGCTAAGTTCGCACTGCGACCCGATCGCACAACGGCAGCCACTTCCTGCCGCCGCTTTTCCACTCCCAGTTGAAGACCAACTTGTCACCACCGTCCTGCACCGTCACGGTGGCACGGGTCTGCGCTTCAGTGAAGTTCCAGACGTGGCCGTCAACGCTCGCGCGATAGTCGGGGTGGTGGCCAGCGTTGTCGAACATGCGCGTAAAGAATCCCCCCTCGGACTCGTCGTAGCCCATGACCTCAATCCCCTTGAACTCGCGCTCACCCATCTGCGCATCCCAGCGGTGCAGAACGAAGAAACCGCCAGGCAGCCATTCGTAGCTTTCGTCGCTCATCCACGGTACGCCAGCCGCGCGCGGATCGGCCGCATCCTGGCCGTCGCCGTACGACGTTCCTTCGGCATGCCAGTTGCCGATGAAGGCGTTGAGGCGCTTGTGCGCCGCAGTCGGCTTCGGTTGTTTGAGTTTAGGTGTGCTCGCCATGTCATGCTCCCGTCAATTCAATTGGTGTCTAGCCCTGTTTTGCTTCAGATTTACACAAAGTCGCGCGTCAGAGTTGTGAACCAAATAGCGAAGCAACCCGCTCGGCGAGTTTCTCCCGCAACGGTCGATTTTGCCATTCACTCGCGCTGATGTGTTTTGAATTACTTAGATCAGCGTCAAACGTTTTCGTCTGTACTTTGGCAAAATCGGCGTCGAATATGTTTAGCGTCGCCTCGTCGTTGAGTCGAAATGAGCGGTTATCAAAGTTGGTCGAGCCGACCGAAGTAAACAGACCATCGATGATCATTACCTTGCAGTGATACATCGTCGGTTTGTACTCGGCGATGATGGCACCAGCTGCGAGCAGCGGGCCCCATGTCGCCCTCGACGCACTTCTGACCGTTTCGCTATCCGTATGCTCTCCCGGTACCACAATACGTAGTTTGACGCCCCGTTTCATCGCCTCCAGCAAAGCCTGTGTCGTTAGTTCATCGGGAACAAAATAGGACGCCGACAGATCGATTGAACGCGAAGCGGCGGTGATGGCAAAGAGATACATGAGGCGCATACTCTCGCTGCCACCGTTTGGTGAGCTGCTGAACATTTGTGACAGTGTCTGGCCTGCCGGTGTGATCAATGGAAAGTAGTTCGGTCCATGCAGCACGTCTCCCGTCACTTTCACCCAGTTATCCAGAAATACGGCCTGCATCTGTGCCACGACCGGCCCGCGCACCTCAAAATGCGTATCTCGCCAATGTTCCGGGTCCTGCGCGCGACCAGTCCATTTGGGGGCAATGCCGACGCCGCCGGTAAAAGCCAGCTGGCCATCTGTTACCAGAATTTTTCGATGGGTGCGATTATTCATGCGCCCCAGGTGTGACCAGTGCGGGGGATGAAATTTCTTTATCTCCACACCAGCTCCCACCATTTTATCGATGAGGCTTTGTTCGACCTTTGCACTGCCTACCCAATCGAGCAGCACATGAACTTTGACACCGATGCGCGCGCGTTCCGCCAGCGCATCTGCGAACTCCTGACCGATATCGCCAGCCCAGTAAATGTAGGTCTCAAACGTAATTGTCGTTTTTGCGCCGCGGATCGCCTTCAGCATTGCCGGAAAAATTTCATCTCCGTTTAGCAGCGCCTTCTGATCATTGCCGGCCAGAAACGGCGGTCCGAGCAGCACCCCCAGTTCATGCGCTGCTCGATTGGGTAGGCAGTGC